>JAKVCH010000415.1 GCA_022447485.1 Polyangiaceae bacterium
TTTCGTTATGAATAGCAGAAAGCAAACGCTCATAAACGATGTGCAATAAGGCCATTCCTGGCGCCTCATAAATGCCTCGACTCTTTGCATCAATGACTCTGTTCTCGATTTGATCGCTCATGCCGAGACCGTGACGACCGCCAACCCGATTTGCCTCAAGCATTAAATCGATCATCTGAGTGAAACGCTGGCCATTAATTGCCACGGGTAGGCCTTTTTCAAATTCTACGGTGACCTCTTCGGTGGGAATATCTACCTCGGCGAGCCAGGGAGCAACGCCCATCAGAGGTTTGACCGTCTTCATGCCATTATTCAGCAGTTCGAGATCTTTCGCCTCGTGAGTCGCCCCTAATACATTGGCATCAGTGGAATAGGCCTTCTCCGCACTCATCGTGTAAGGCAAGTCGAGGCTCTCGAGATACTCACTCATCTCGTTACGACCGCCAAAGGCATCAACAAACTGCTGATCAAGCCAGGGCTTGTATATCTTCAACTGTGGGTTGGTCAAAATCCCGTAGCGATAAAAGCGCTGGATATCGTTCCCCTTATGGGTGCTGCCATCCCCAAAAACATGCACGTCATCTTCGCGCATTGCGCGAATAATCGCCGTTGTCGTCACCGCACGTCCCAAAGGCGTCGTATTGAAATACTTTTTTCCGCCGGAAGTAAGGTGAAAGGCGCCACACTGAATCGCGACAACCCCCTCGCGTGCCATCTGCTCACGGCAATCCACCAGCCGAGATTTTACAGCGCCATGACCCGTAGCGATCGGAGGTATCAGTGCAGGGTCATCTTCATCAGGCTGGGCTAGGTCACCGGTATAGCAATACACTTCCATTCCCTGGCGGGCGAGCCAAGCAACAGCTGCGCGTGTATCGAGACCGCCTGAAAAAGCGATGCCTAATTTGGTTCCTTTGGGCGGTAGGCTACGGTAGATTCGACTCATGGCCGCTTCGCCTTAGGATCGCCAGGGACGACGAGCAAGAGCGAGAGGAGCCAGGGCCTCACATTTTCGAGAAATCGCCGCTCAGAGCCACCGCTTGAGCTCGAGCTGAGCCGAAACTCAGGCAAAAGAGGCTCTCGCTCTCCACGTACAAACTTGTACAATCGTTTTATGACTCACCATTCTTCGCCATCGCCGCGTCCGCTTCGTGGCTACCTGGTTCTGCTGAGCACAATTCTGCTCGCTTCGAGCTGTGCGTCGGAGAAGCCGAAGGTCCAGTCAGTGGATGACCACTCCTATCCCGAGCTAAGTTCAGCTGGTCTCGAGGAGAAGGAGAGAGCGAACGAGAAAAGTCCAGCGACCGCGTCTTCCAAACAAAGTCAGCCGAACTCGACGACAACCCCAGCGAGCACCGAGCTCTCTTCTCGCCCCGCATCAGAGATAGATTCGGAGGGAGCAGCTTCTGATGAATTGAGCCCAGAAGAACAAGCGGCTCTAGCGACAATTGCTGAAGCAGAGGCAGAACTCTCGTTAAACTCTCCTCGCGAAATTATCTACCACGTTTCACCGGACGGTTTACGTGTCGAAATCGGCGAGGCCGAATTTATCCCCAGGGCCCAGGTAAAGCGGGTCGGGCCAGGCTGGGGCTTGGAGCTTCAGGTCGAGAGCGTTGCCTATGAGGATGTCTACCTCTATTCGGCGAGCGCTGGTCCGCTTGCTTTTGCTGCTCGTGTCGATGGAGAAATAGCAGTCGACAAAAAAGGAACAGGTAGTGAGATCTTGGTTACGCCGGAAGCCTCCCAAACATTTTCACGGACTTGGCCAGCATCGGGCAACTCACCCTTAATGCCAGGAGAAAGTCTCGAACTGCGTGTCGGGCTTTGGGGATTTGGCTTCAGTTCCGAGAGCCGCCGTCCCGTTCGTAAGTTCTGTGTGATTAAAATGACAGCCACCGAATCAGGTGCAGAACTCAAACTCTCTGCACCTCAATAAAGTCCCAGCAACAACACGCTTGGGATAGACGAGAGCATCTACCCGGCTCCCCCGGTCGTCAGAGTTCGGCTCTTGACGTCTTCCACTACGTTGGCGATGTAGGTGATATGCGCAATCGCTGGTTCCACAAGCCGAAACTCTACACGGCGAACTCTGAGATTGCTCCGAACGCCTCTTGGTTGGAATTATTCTTCGATCTTGTTTTTGTGGCGGTTTTTTTAAGGGTCGAATATGGCCTCGCCAACAACCTCAGCGTGACTGGTGCAGCGACCTCCATGCTCACCACTCTACCGCTGTGGTTAATTTGGCTCACATTTACGCTCTTTGTGAATCGCTACAAAGTCGACGACTTATTACATCGGAGCTTAGTCTTACTGCTGATGCTCGCGCTCACGGGGATGGCTAGCGCATCAACCCATGTTTTGGGTGCCGGACGTTCATCACTCGCGCTTTTTTGCGGTTTAGCCCACATCATTGTCTGCGGACTTTATGCCCGAGCTTGGTTCCAGAAAGCAGACGACTTCAAATACGCCAGCTCCTGGGCGATCTCTTTGGGAATATCGGGCTCCTTTTGGTTAGCGTCGGCCAGTCTTCCCGCTCCAGCTGCCTACACGCTTTGGGGTCTTGCCATCTGTATTCTACTCTTCGGCCCCCTCGTTCGTGAAGCTCGAGGCCTTTCTCAAGATACCCAAGTCAACTGGCCTCATCTAAGCCATCGTTTTGGACTCTTCACGATCATCCTCCTGGGAGGATCATTGATTCGTGTCTTGGGAGATGTCGTTGATGCCCAACCAGGCCAAGTACCGATGATAGAGGCTGTCGGCTCTCTGCTAATTATCACAAGTATTTGGTGGACTTATTTTGATGATGTAGCGGGCTCTTCCTTACGGTCTGGGCGCGCCAGCTGGATCATCTGGCTCTACGCCCATCTGCCCTTACATTTTGGCATATTGATTCTCTCGACAGGTCTCACCGCCATTATCAAACAAAATTGGAACGAGATCGCCGCAGAACCCACACGCTGGGCGCTCTCGATATCGGTCGCCCTCGTGTTCTTCTCTGTAGCAGCACTCGACTCTGTCTCAGAGAGACAACAAGCTGAATTGAGCGATCGAGCAAGGATTAACGCACGCTGGTTTACTGGAATCTTGCTCCTTATATTAGCGCCGGCGGCTCGGGAGCTATCGGCCGCGCTCTACCTCGGTTTGGTTTGCGCCCTTTGTATTGCTCAAGTGATTTTTGACCTGATGGTCGTGCCCTTCGAGGAAGAAAGAAGGAGCTCCATGCCATCAGGAGTCTCAGAAACTCCTCCGCCCGTGAGCAGACGAAAGAGAGTCGATCCCGCCGATCTCAGTCAGGCGATTCGCAAAGGTGCACCCGCTAGCGTTCGCAGAGATGTGTATTCCTACTTCCTGAGCGGAAGCTGGCTCCGAATCATCTTCGCTTTCGGTATGGCTTTCACGCTGATCAATATTTTCTTCGCTGCGCTCTACTTGCTAGAGCCCGATAGTATCGGCCCAGCTCATAGTGGCTCTCTAAGCAAGGCCTTCTTCTTCAGCGTTCAAACCATGTCGACCATTGGCTATGGAGCCATCAGCCCCAGCTCTGACTACGGTAATATGATTGCCACCATCGAAGCCGCCGTCAGCATGGTCGGCATAGCCGTCGTCACCGGCATGATATTTGCGAAGATTAGCCGCCCCGATTCAGGCGTGCTCTTTAGTC
>JAKVCH010000416.1 GCA_022447485.1 Polyangiaceae bacterium
AGTAGTTAGAAGGTATGCAGGAGTTAAAGTTTTAACAAAGCTGGAAATTTCAACTACGATCGCGATCTGAACGAAAATTTAATAAATTTGAAAATGAGGCGAAGATATACGGAATGATCCTCTCCCTTCACGCCCGTCCTATGCTAAGGCCGCGCCGTGCCCGCTCGCGACGATATTAAGAAGATTCTTTTGATCGGCTCTGGGCCGATCGTCATTGGTCAAGCCTGTGAGTTTGATTATTCCGGTACTCAGGGAGCGAAAGCTCTTCGAGAACTTGGTTACGACATTGTGCTGGTTAATTCTAACCCGGCAACGATCATGACCGACCCGGAGTTAGTCAAGCGCACCTACATTGAGCCATTGGATGTACCTCATCTGACGGCGATTATTGAAAGGGAGCGCCCAGACGCAATCTTACCAACCCTCGGTGGTCAGACTGCTTTGAACCTAGCACTCGACCTACATGACCAGGGAGTGCTTTCCAAACACGGCGTGATTCTCCTCGGCGCCCAAGTCGACGCCATTCGTAAGGCTGAAGATCGCAAACTCTTCAAAGATGCGATGAAGAAGTGCAACCTGGAGGTCTGTCGATCAGGCTACGCTCATACGGTTGAGGAAGCCTGGGAAATTGCAAAAGATACAGGCTTCCCCATCATTCTGCGTCCTAGCTTTACCCTTGGTGGACAGGGTGGCGGCATCGCAGAGACCGAGGAAGAGTTTGAAGAAAAGGTTGCTTGGGCTCTGAGCCAATCCCCGACGAGCGAGGTTCTCGTTGAGGAAAGTATCCTGGGCTGGAAAGAGTTCGAGCTCGAAGTCATCCGCGACAAGAAGGATAACTTTATTGTCATCTGCTCGATTGAGAACGTGGATCCCATGGGCGTCCATACCGGCGACTCAATCACGGTAGCTCCTTCTCAAACGTTAACGGATCGTGAGTATCAGCGACTACGAGACCAAGCGCGAACGGTCATGATGGAAATCGGCGTCGAAACTGGTGGCTCGAACGTCCAATTCGCCGTCGACCCCAAAACCGGCCGAGTGATTGTAATTGAGATGAACCCGCGTGTTTCACGGTCCAGTGCGTTAGCATCTAAGGCCACGGGTTACCCAATCGCGAAGATCGCTGCCAAGCTAGCAGTTGGATTTACCCTGGATGAACTAGAAAACGACATCACTAAGACGAGCGCCGCCTTTGAGCCCACCATCGACTATACCGTGGTGAAGTGGCCTCGTTTTGCCTTCGAAAAATTCCCAGGCGCAGACGACCGATTGGGGCCGCAAATGAAAAGCGTGGGTGAGGTCATGGCAATCGGTCGTACCTTCCCTGAAGCGCTGCAAAAAGCAGCTCGCTCCTTGGAGACCGGTAAGACGGGATTCCAAAGCATCGCAGATAGGGTCGACTACCGCGTCCTCGCCAAAAAGAAGGACATCAAACGCGACCTCACGAATGAGGCCCCGCCAGCAAACAAGCCCCAAGAAATTCTACCACCCGGTAGCGACGAAGAAATGCGCGCCGCATTGCGCCGAGTGATCGTCCGACCCAGCGCCGAACGGCTCTTTCATGTGGGCGACGCTTTGCGCTTGGGCATTAGCGCTGATGAAGTCTGCGAACTCACTGGTATTGATCCCTGGTGGATTGCCCAACTGGAGCGGATTATTCATCTTGAGGGTGAACTCAAGGGCAAGAAAGAACTCGACGCCAATCTCTTGCGCTCAGCTAAGCGTCTTGGATTTGGCGATGCACAAATCGCTGAACTCTCAGGTATCAACGAAGACGAAATTCGTGCCCAACGCAAAACTGAAAAGACGACCGCCGTCTACAATCGTGTTGATACCTGCGCTGCAGAGTTTCCCGCTTTTACTCCTTACCTCTACTCAACGTTCGAGACAGAGTCAGAAGCAAATGTCAGTGACCGCTCGAAGGGGATCATCCTCGGCGGTGGTCCGAACCGCATCGGCCAGGGAATTGAGTTTGACTATTGCTGCTGCCATGCTGTTTTTGCTCTTCAAGACCTCGACATTGAAACAATCATGGTCAACTGCAACCCTGAAACTGTTTCGACCGATTACGATACAGCAGATCGACTCTACTTCGAGCCTCTCACTCTAGAAGACGTTCTCTCGATTGTTGATGAAGAATCTCAAAAGGGTGACCTCAAAGGAGTGATTGTACAGTTTGGTGGTCAAACGCCTTTGAAGTTGGCGGTAGCTCTCGAGGAGCGCGGTGTGAAATTGCTCGGGACAAGCGCCGACGCGATTGACCGCGCCGAAGATCGCGAGCGCTTCGACGAGTTACTTCAGAAGCTGAATCTGCGTAAACCGAAAGCAGGTATTGCGAAGAGCATCGATGAAGCGGCGAAGATCGCCGATAATATCGGCTACCCGGTTCTCGTTCGTCCAAGCTATGTGCTCGGTGGACGTGCAATGATGATCTGCGAATCAGCTGATGACTTGGCGGACTATGTTGGCTTGGCCGTAGAAGCGGCTCGCGAGGAAGGTTTGGAACCAACCTTGCTCATCGATCAATATTTGAGCAACGCCATCGAAGTTGATGTTGACTGTGTGGCCGATGGCAAACGCGCTGTGATTGGCGGCGTCATGCAGCATATTGAGGAAGCAGGCGTCCACTCCGGCGACTCAACCAGTGTACTACCACCCCATACCTTACCGCCCACCGTGGTCGCTCAGATCGAGGAAAATACTCGTGCCCTTGCGGTTGAGCTTGGGGTCATCGGTTTGATGAACGTACAGTTCGCGATCAAAGATCGTGAGGTCTACGTGATTGAGGTTAATCCGCGAGCTTCACGAACTGTACCTTTTGTAGCTAAGGCGACAGGGCGACCGTTGGCTAAAATTGCTGCGAAAGTCATGGCCGGTAAAACTCTCGATGAATTGGAAATTTTTGACCAGGCTCAGCCAACCCATATGGCCATCAAAGAATCGGTCTTTCCTTTCAATAAATTCCCGGGTGTCGACACGATTCTTGGACCAGAAATGCGGTCCACGGGCGAGGTCATGGGTATATCAACGAGCGTTGCCACCTCCTTTGGCAAAGCGGTTGCTTCGGCCGGACAAGCCCTGCCCAAGTCAGGCCATGCCTTTATCAGCGTAAAAGATACGGATAAGGATGTGGCTTGCTTCCTAGCTCGGAAGCTCCGCAATATTGGATTCGATATTGTCGCAACCCAAGGCACAGCCACGGCTCTTTTGAAATCGCGAATCCCAGTGGAGGTCGTGAACAAGGTGCTGGAGGGCTCTCCTCATGTCGTTGATTCCTTAGTCGCAGGCAAAATCGACCTCGTGATCAATACGACAAGCGATGCTCAGGCGATTCGTGACTCGTACTCCATTCGCCGCAATGCCCTTCTTCAGGGTGTTCCCTACTTCACCACCATCGATGCAGGAAAAGCAGCGGTTGACTCCATGGAGGCAGATTCCTTGAAGCCAGATCCAAAGGCAGCGACCGTTCGCTCTGTACAGGAATGGCACACCCGTTCTCGTAACCGCGCTTCGCTCGACTAATCTCGTTCAATGACTCGCTTCTCAGTCGCCAGAAAGCAGCTTTCCGGCGACTGAGAAAAATACCCCTCGCCGCACTCAGAACAGTGATGTCGAGGGGTTATTCTTTTCCGTCCGACGAGCTCTCGCTTTTCGATTCA
>JAKVCH010000417.1 GCA_022447485.1 Polyangiaceae bacterium
TCTTTTTCGCTCAGCTTCGGCTTGCTGACGCCGCTGCTCGTCGAGTTGCTTCTGCCGTGCGTTCTGCTGACGTCGCTGTTCTTCGCGCCTTGCTTGCTCGCGACGAGCTTGCTCACTCTGCTGTCGGAGTTCCGCCATCCGCTCATCGTGGGCCTTCTGTCGTGCTGCGTTTTGAGCGGCATACTGCTCGTTCAGATTTCGCTGAGTCTCAGCACTGCTTTGCGCCACGATGTTCATATACTCTTTCAGAGCAGCGTTAGGGTCTTTTGACCTAGCCTCGGCCTGAACCACTCCGTGCGCGTAGTCGATACACACTTGCTTGCATACATCGTCGAAGGGAAGCACTGTGTGCCTACCTGCTCGCGACCTTGCTTGATTGATGTCACCTGAGCAACTGCATGATGACGGGTTCGCTCGGGCTAATGCGTCTTCGTATTCACGCTCCCGCTGTGCATTTCGCTGCTGTTGTCGGTAATCCGAGCACTCGTCCTTGCAGGCATCAATTAACTCAGGGGGATTATCTTCACCGATGCCGCCCGCATCGCAGTAGCAGGAGCCGGGGTCCATCAGCCGGCGATACTCGGCAACGCGTGCTTGGTAGGCTTCACGTGTAGCTTTCTCCGCCGTAATGCGAGCCTGCTCAGCTTCGAACTCAGCAATCACTTGGTCTGCGGCGGTGCGGTCAGCTCTACAGTCGATGCCCTTCTTGTAGAGTATGTCTCCGAGCATGTCGTTTACTCCACATTGAGTGGCGCGCCCTTCTTGTAGCGCGGCGAGTGTCATGGGGTCGGGGGTATCGGAAACGTCAGAATAGACGGCCAGGGTGCCTCGTACACCTGAGCGTATTAATTCCATATTACTTTTTGCGATTACATAGGTCCTGATAATAGATTCGCGGTGGCTCTTGGACATTCGATCCAAGGACAGGCCATATAACGCTTCAACACGAGTTTTAGCTTCAGTGTCGACCACGATAGCGCGTACATTCAACCAGTGCCGCATGGAGTGCTTCGGATGCCGGCCATTCTGAGTACGCGCCTCATGAAACGCTCGGACACGCGCAAGATCACCGCTTTTCATGTTATTCCGAGTGCAAAGTGCAGAATTTATTGGGCGAAACGTATGGTGGGAGAACGCGGCTCCGCTTGTTGAGCAAAGGCTGTCAAAGTAGACTTGGATCGTTTGCGCATGCGTCTTGACGCCTGCTCCCCAATACGACTTGAACTGTTGAGACTCTGCTAGACTCAAAGTTCGCTCACCAGTTTGTCTAACAAATCGCTCGTAGGGTGTCCCTTCTCTTTTCGACAAGGACATTGCGTTGTTATAGCCCTTTGAAGGAGTGTAAAAAGTATAGACGTCATCGCTGCCGGAGCGCACCACTCGGAACAGTCCGGAAACCGCCCATGCGTTGGCCATCCCTGGGTCAAACCTGTACTTCATCTGCCCGATCATGACCGCATCTTCATCGATGCCGAACACGCCTGTGTAAATCAAAAAATCAACCCCCACGAGATCGACGACTCCGCGAAACTTGCGGCCGTTCAGTTCGGTTTCAATAAGTCCATCGGGTGCAATGCTGCTCACCTGTGGCGCGTAATCTGCCGCCGGCGGAGTAGAAGAACAGGAAGCAGAGACGAGGATGCAGGCGATAGTGGCTACGAAATTACAGAGGCGGTTGGGCATCATCACGTAGACTTGCCTCGACTCATGTCTGCTAGGCAATAGGACGCCGAGGCGCTGGAATGGCATCAGAGCCTTAATATCCGTGATCAAATGGGAGTTAGAACAACACCGTAGGCTCTAGGCAGAACAGTCGAGAAGATTCATTGTCTAATCAATCATTGCGAGCAAAACTTACCCAGTTGCCTTCGTCCATCTGCTCCGCAGTGACGTTTTTTAGCAGTTTTCCAAAGAGTGGTGGGCGCTGCGGGGGCTTCACTTAATTGATGATGACAAGTACTAATTTGTCAAAGGATTAGTACTTGTTTTACTTTTCGGCCGTTCAGTTGTGCTGAAGTCCATATTCAAGAGGCATCGGCCGACCAGATTGATTCTCGAAGATCGCCGAGAATCATCACGAGCTTGCCGTCGAAGGTCTTGTTCAGGCGCTCGAATCCTCCGTCTGACGCAAAGCGGCCTCGGTCGAGAGCCTCCCGGGCCACGACCGTTTCTTGCTTCAGCCCTTTAAGAGAATTCTGCCGGTTGTGAGTCTTTGATCCTTGGTTGGTCACTGCCAGGAATTGTCCGATAAACTTGAGAACCATCCGCAGATGCCCCCTGAAGAGACAACTAAGAGGCTCTTCAGGGGTACAATGTTGGGACTGGACCTTCTTCCACGATGCCAGACAAAGAAGTCGTAAGCTGCGTTATTTCCCACTTCTATGAGCTAAAGTTCCCTCCACCAGACGGCGGTATTGTAGCTGTTACCTATCCAATTATGTTCTCATCCCAAAAAAAGACGGGAGAGGGTTTAATTTGATAGCCGCTACAATGAGGCACCTGTACTCCTGCCAAAATACTTGGTCAGGAGTACTATTTACCGATGGTCTCTCAGTAGGTCTGAGCGCTAATTAAAGGCACTTCAAGTAAGGTCACGTTTCCCTCAATATCAGTGATTCTTACATGGAATTTCCGCTCGCTGAATTTTTGTTTAAGTCCTTTCTTGTGACCTGAGTTGTCGGCCGCCTGAGCATTGCATCCCGACCAATCGCCTTTCCAACACCACCTTCTGCTGTCCTTCTTGAACGTCTGCATTTTGAGTTCCATTTCCGAATTATTGACCTGTCGAGAAAGAGCGTTCGCGTCGAGAGTGGTTAAGGCAGACTCGCCTTCCATGAATTCAAATCTGTTTATGTATTTGAGATTGCGGATCGTAAAAACAGGCCAGAAGCTAGCACTGTAGTACACGTGTTGATCATGACTATTATAGCTACCGCTAGCGCTCGCTTTCCACGTGCTGAACTTTCCAAAGTTAAGGTCAAGCTGGTCAAGGATTTTGAAGTTCACGTCAACGGTGGGGACATTACAACCAGCCGGGTTGTCTCTAAAGCAGCGACGCATCAGGGCTGCCAATTCTTTGAGCTGTTTCTCGACCTTGTCACGTTCTTGCATTAACACTGGCTTTTGTCCTTCCTTGATTTTGAAGTCCGCAGTGCCGTCCAAAGTTATCACGTCGTCTAATTGATAATAACGTTCTGCTAATCTGTCCGCTGTTCTTTTTGCCTTGTCCAGGTCGCTATAGAGGTCCGATATGTACGAAAATTGCGGGTCATCTTCTATCTCAAAATGCTGGGATATTTGGTCGACTTTGAACGACTTAATCCTGGAGGTTTCCCAGGTCACCGCCCTGACTGCATTTCTTAAGTGCTCACGAATGCTTTTCATGTCACCGGGTGGCGACCCAACAACCTGGCGAAGCGAAACAGCTTGGTCTTTGGCCCCTGACTGAAACGCGTGATAATTCATCGTCACATTCGAATCTGCTTGTTGCACGCGGGAGAGAATAGCAACGTTTGCACTCCCCCTGGCTGAACCGTATTTGAAACTTGCGGAGACAGCCTCGGCAACAGCTTCGGTCCTGCTGCTATCTGAAGCCGTAAAAACATAGACCATGTTG
>JAKVCH010000418.1 GCA_022447485.1 Polyangiaceae bacterium
GAGGGCAGCCTCACCAATGGCTCTCGTTTTGCCCAGGTACGCACGCTGACAACCCAAATTGCAATTCGTAATACGAGGAACGCATTATGGTGAGCCGACACTTTCAGACAGACCAATCGACAGAAGTCCTCGTTTCGAAATTGGCAAACAAGCGAAGACAACGCGGAGCGGCAATCTTCGTCGCAATGGCCGTGATCATGTTGCTGACGTCTTTGGCCATCTGGTCCACCAAGTCAGCAAATCTCGTTGCTCGCGCCTCGGGATACAACCGAGCGCTGATGCAAGCAATTTATCTCTCGGAAATGGGCGTCACTGCTGCGACCTCAGTGCTTTCCATACCCGGTCAGGCAACAGCCAACTTGAACTTACTTAAAAACAGTCCTGATGAATGCAGAAGTGCGGTTGGCACCAATAGCCTCGGCCTACCAGAGTGCCGGGCAATCGACATGGCCTCAATCTCAGATATTACCATTCAGAGTACAGCAAATTCACTTTTAGATGCTGATAGCCAGGGCAGCCTTAGCCACTTACCGTCTGACTCGTCGACGAATAGTCTCGGTTTGGCCGGCGGACTACAAGGCAACTTTGTCGTTGAGATAACCGATCCCTCACAATTTTTAATGCCCGGAGACGATGCGGATAGCACAAGCTATCAGCGTATTGTTCTTACTGCCTGGGCAGAAATTCGTCCAGACAATCTGTCTGCCGCATCCGAACAAGATCTGATTTGCGTGCCAGAAGCCGCAGCGGCAACAACTCAAGTCGCCATGCGAGCACACTCCATCGTCGGACCCCTACAATAAGAAGATGAGCAGCTATATGAAAATCTTTCCCCAAGCACTCAGCCTCGGCCTCCCCCGCCCCATCCCTGCCTCACCTCAGCGCATCCGGACAGCGCTCACCACCTTCACGGCGTGCCTGCTCCTCCCGAGCCTCGCCTCCGCACAGTTGGACCCCACCAACTCGAAGAAGACCCCAAATATCATGTTGGTGCTTGATACCTCTGGCTCGATGGAGCGGGTAGCGGGCGATGAGGCTTTTCCAAGTTGCGACCCAGGCAACCCTGCTCATGCCGAGGCGTTCGCCTCCGACCCCATCGACACAGGTCGGAGCAGATGGATCTCACTCCAAGAAATCCTCACGGGGAGAATTCTGGATTACTCCTGTCACCCACTCAACCGATCTTCAGCGCTTTTCAGGAGCCTCTATTCCTACAACGGTGCAGGCGTGGTTTTGCCCCCCGACGCAGATTACAGAAACCCCCACCACCGAGCTGTCAGCGGAAACTGTGTCATTAGCCCTGATTGGGCGAGCTGGATCAGCATCGCATCCGGCGCATCTGGGCTCACCGGAAATGCTTTCAACGGAGGAGCGCCTTTTGCCAATCAATCCTACACTGGCACAGGCAATTGCGCCGGCACATTTCAACAATCCCCTACTGGTTTGCTCGACGCCTTAGGAGAAGAAGTCCGATTTGGGCTCATGACCTTCGACACTCTACCTGACGCATCACAAGGATATAACTCATCAACACTGCAGGTTGATGTAGCCAATTACAGTAACGGCGTAACTGGCGGCTGGAGCTATATTGCAGAAGGGACAACCCCTCATACGGGCGAATTGGTCAACTGTCCGACGCCGCAAATCTTTGAAGTAGGGGTACGTAACGGTGCGGCTCCCCCGTGGGAGGGGCGTCTGATTCCCTTTGGGAAACCCGATGAAACAGCAACGGCTAGCGTGAATCGGAATGACGAAATTCAGAGCACAATTCTCTCCACCCGTCCCTTTGGGGCAACCCCAATTGCTGGCGCTCTCCAAGACGTCGAAGACTTCTTTCACCGTGAAACATTGAAGGATCCTCTCGACCCGGCAGCGACGGAAGACTACGGCCCGAAAGATGACCCTTACGTCGCCGATGGCTGCCGCGACCAGTATGTGATTCTCCTTACGGATGGCGAACCAAACCTCGATATGCGGCCTCATTGCCAATACACCGATCCGAGTGGTGATGGTCGGTGTCCCTTTGAGACAGCTCCAGAAATTGCTTCTACCCTAGAGCAACACGCCACCGCTCCTGTAAAAACATTCGTGGTTGGCTTTACGAAAAGCACCTATGGCGCAGATCAAAAATGCAGTGATTTAACAGTGAGCGATTGGGGTAGCGGTGGAATTTGCAGCACCACAACCGACGAGGACTTACTCACCTGCTGCAAGCTGCATGAAATTGCCTACGAAGGCGGCACTGAGCACGCCTACTTCGCCGATTCAGCAGCAGAGCTGAAAGAAGAACTAACGGGGCTGATCAGCGCGACGATTAGCGGTACCGCCAGCGCGACCCAACCCGTGCGCAGCCCTGGCTCTGGTTCCCAAGATTCAAATGCGGCCTACCGCATCCTGACCTCTTACACTCGTACGAACGGCCCGGGACTCTGGAAGGGAAATATCGAAAGACAGCGATGGTCTTGTGATAATGGAGTCGCGACCCTCGAGAGTAAGGAGCCGGCACAAGGCGATGACTACACTGCGCTCGTCAACCGAAACCCCAATAGCCGAAAGATCATGACCTTTGTTCCGGTAGGTACGCCAGCACTGCCGCGCGCCACCTTAAGGCCCGGCTTTGGCGGGCAAAACGATGCCAACGATGGCCTTGGGACGATCATCCAGGGCAAGACCGTCTACAATTCTGCAGCGAATTTCAAAATTGACGCATCCATGTTCGCCGAGAATACGGATGCCTGCCAATCCCCCGCGGACTGCGCCAACCTCCTGGTTCCTTGGATGTTTCAGACCGGTGCTCTGCCGTGCTCATCCTCCAACCCCAGTGACTGTCCGAAAGCACGGTGCGAAACCCCCGGACCAGACTGTAGCCTTGTCGGCGGCGTGATTCACTCTACACCCGTATTTCTCAACCGGCCAAATGCGGCGGTGGCAGACGAAACTTATCAGTCCTATCGGCGCGAGCATGCCGGAAGGCCCATGGTATTTCTGACTTCAACAGACGACGGTGTTTTTCATATTTTCAAGCTTTCAACCAATGATGAAAACGACACACTGATCGACTCTGAAAGCGCTCAACCGGAAATGCTTGCGTTTATTCCCCCGGCTAACGTGGCGAACTTGCCGGATATGTTTCCCAATACCAGACAATTTCTTTTGGATGGCCCTGCAATTGTTGAGGATGTTATCGCCACCCAAACAAGTATGACGGGTGACTATCAGTATAGCTTTGAGCGCTCGATTTCAGCCGCTCGTTCTCCGGAAATCAGCGACACACGCAAGGCCGGGCGGCATACCTGGCGTACGGCGATGGTGCAGGGCTTCGGAGGAGAAAACTCAGGTTTCTTCGCTATGGATTTGAGTGACCTCGAAGACGCCTACGTCCAAGACGATACGGGACCTCGCTTTCTATGGCAGCTCACCCTGGAGTCTGATAATTCGACGCCCATTTTCGGCACGAATTCAAAGCCTTTGATCACCACACTCTACTTCAAGGATACCCTCACTGGAGCTCCCAAGGAGGTCGCCGTGGCGATTCTTCCAGGAGGAGATGGTGCAGCTCCAACTGGCGTGACCAATCGAACCTGTACGGGAGCAAGTACCTGTCCCGGCTC
>JAKVCH010000419.1 GCA_022447485.1 Polyangiaceae bacterium
GCTCGGCCTGGGTATGCAGCTCCTGTAGCTCTTCCGTTGGCGGCCAAAGGTCCTTCAAACGCGCAGCGCTGCCTAAGTTCTGGCTCGAGCCGAATTCATAAAAGTCAGCTGCATAAAGGTCATGGGCGCGCTGAAACCGATGGTGTTCGGAGACCTGTTTTGCCAGGTGGCGACAACGAAGAAAGGGTCGCTGCGCAGCCGAAGCAGAAACGATACGACGACGAATCAGCGCTTGATATTGAGCGGGATCTTCCTTCAGGAGGCGAGGCCCTAAGGGTCCAGCCATACAAAGAGCATAATCGGCGGTCGCTGTTACCCGCTCGTGTAAACGCCATGTTGCAAGCAAGCGCGGTGCTAGCGCGAAAGAAAGGACGCAACACAGGCTAACGAGAAGCGCTAGCACCTTCGAGCGTCGACTGAAGGACTGCAGGAGCCTCCTGAATGCTGGCAGGCGAATCTCAGAGCTTTCAGAAATCGAGAGCTGAGCTCTAGAGCTGTGCTGCGAGCGTTTCTGGCGCTTTCCCGCCAGATAGGCCGCTACATTCGTCTCTTCTTCTCTCCAAGCCCTCCCGGGTAGGCTGGAAGGTCTGCTACTCCTCCTCGTTCGAGGATAACGCGAATTCGTCACCCTCCAGAACTAGTCTGGCCCATGGAAGTGGCCAAGAATTTGGCAGAAACTGCTTAAATTCTAGGCGTCTGACCCAGCTGCACGAGGTTATTCGCGCATAAATGAGAGAAGGCCAAGACACCTCGGTGAGGCGCTCGACCAAATTCAGAAGCCATCTTTTTTGATGGATGAATTGACTCATGAGCAGTTCAGCTCAAACACGAAGACGACAGTCGTCGGCACTCTTAGAAGCGCATGTCGTCTGTGCGAACACGCTTGCGGCGACGACGAGCGGCCTCGGCAATCTTCTTGCGAAGCTTCACGGACGGCTTCATATGATGGCGTCGACGCTTCAGCTCCCGAAGGATGCCTTCTGCGGCCATCTTGCGCTTAAGGTGCTTAATCGCACGCTCGATACCTTTATCGCCGACCTGAACTTCGAGAGGGCGACACTGAACTGATTCATTAGGATTAGCCACGGGGGCGGGGATATGGCAGATGGGGAGGGAGATCGCAAACGATCTCGGCCTAAAATTCGCTTTTTTTTACATTCGAATCCAATAAGTAGGTGCTGTGAATCAATATCCAGGCGCGCCAACCGGCATCAAGGCTCCCCACGGAGCAAAGAATTTCGATATTTCTTGGCCAAACGGCGAGGAGCATCGAATTAGTAACGCAATCCTGCGTGGCTATTGTCCTTGCGCGGGCTGCCAAGGCCACGGAGGCACGATCTCCTACCAGGCTGGACACGATTCTTCCCTTATTGGAATTGAGGCTGTCGGAAATTATGCTCTCCAGCTGACATGGGGGGATCGTCACGACACCGGGATTTACACATTCGAATATCTTTGGAAGTTGGGAGAGCTGCAAGCAAGCCTCGGGGAAGAAGCATTGAGTTCCCTACCAGCCTTGCCCGAAACCATCTTAATTGATGGCCAGCACCTATATCATCATCACGAGCTCGTTTCCGGCCTCTGAGGCTGATTACTCGGGCCACTTTATTCAATCTGAAGTCCAACAAATCACCCAATGCGGTGGGGTTGCCCATGTAATTTGTCCAGCTCGGGGTTCATCCGCCGCAAACAAGCAGAATTGGAATGAGCATCCCATTCAACCAGCTGTGGCCTTCGGTCCGCCTGGAGCGCTCCGGCGATTACGCCAATCTCCCTGGTTGATTTTCTCCGTCCTTCTCTATTGTTTTCGCGCAAGGCAGGTAGTGCGACGCTTGCTCGCTCCTAACTCCGCTGAAGAGGTCATCATCCGTGCCCATTGGTTAGTGCCTCACCTTTGGCCAATCGTCCCTGCTCAGGTAGGGAATGCTCAAGTTGTCGGCATTGTACATGGCTCTGATCTGCGTCTTTTGGGTCGACTGCCTCAGCCATGCAGATCCGTCCTCTGGCGTCTGTTTAAGAAAAGAAAGCCAAAGTTGGAATTTGTCAGCCGAGAGCTACGAGATGAGGCAGCCCAAGCAGCTCCTGAGCGATTGAAAAGCTGGATACTGGGCGCGAAAATTCAGCCGGCGCTCCTGGACATACCTAGCGCTCTACTGCAGCTGGATACCTCGGCCAAACGGGAGCTGAGAAGGCGACTTCTCAGCGACCTTCAACTTGAGTCCCAGAGTCACCCCGAGGCCACCGCCAAAGACACTGAAGCATTGAAACTCTTCGTCGTCATCGGACGCCTGATCAAAAGCAAAAGAATCGATACAATTCTCCGAGCTCATCTCTTAATGCCCGATACTCAATTGGTTTGCATTGGAGAGGGACCGCTCCTCGACAATTTCCAATTGAATTATCCTCGGGCAGTATTCTTGGGAGCTCTGCCTCGTTACCGCACTTTAGAATGGATATTGGTCGCAGACGCTCTCCTGAGCGCTTCGAGAACAGAGGGTGCATCGACGGTGATACGAGAAGCTGAGCAACTCGGCACCCCAGTGGTCGCAGCCGCCTCGGGCGATCTTATCGCAGACACGCAAGCACGCAGGATTATTCGAAACCAATGACTCTCGTTGAGAATTTTTGCCGCTAGAAAGCCGAACGGTAGCTCAAATTCTTGGCATCAACTGAACGAAGTTGCACGGTCGAGTGTTGATATCTAGTTGAGAACGCAAAATGGAGTCAATAGCTAAGCGAACTGCTCCGGTCGACCCAGGAAGCGCGAAAGCAAGTGTCGATGAGATGACCCCACCAATTGCTCTTGATTGGATCGTTGACGGTCCAATATCCTCGTAGCTCAGCTGACGAAATAACTCGCCGAATCCAGGAATGACTTTATCCCAAAGCGGCTCTAAGGCTTCAGGCGTGACGTCCCGCTGGGTAATCCCCGTCCCGCCTGTCAGCAAAATGACATCAACAGCATCGCTTTGGGCGTACCTCTTGACGGTGGCACGGATCTCGTGGAGGTCGTCCACGAGAATCACTCTTTCCTGAAGACAGTGGCCCGCGCTCTCCACATATTCCACCAGTGCCGCGCCGCTTTTGTCAGTTTCTAAGGAACGAGTATCACTGACAGTAATAACTGCCATATTGAGTGAAGAGCTAGACATAGCCATCTTATAGCGCGGAAGCTATCGTAGAGAAGCCCCGAAGGCAGAATCAAATAGCGAATTCATGACCCTTCAATCCTATCTTTTCCGGCTACTCACACTCTGCGTCGCATTCCTCGGCAGCTCAGGCTGTCAGAGCCGTCCCTGGGCCACCCAACACACGAGTCGGCCCTCAGCTCCGCCTCAGCAAGAAGCGTCAAAAGCAGCGACTAGACCTCCTCCCCAAAAGCTAAAAGAGCAAAGGGCGCCGGTCAGGACTTCTCCCCATCTGCTATTTGCGCCATTTCAAGGGCCAGCAGAGACCGAGCTCCATTCAGGAGAACGAATCTCTGGAACAAACGACTCCCGAGAAGAGAAGCTCGCCTCCACTTCAAGTCAAAGAGCGATACGAGTCGTCCAATCCAGAAGAGGAGTTGTGACCTCGGTGGAGAAACAAGCAACTCTCGTAGGAGT
>JAKVCH010000042.1 GCA_022447485.1 Polyangiaceae bacterium
CGTAAAGACTCAGTGTCGGAGTACGAACCGAAGCGCCAAAGACCAGGTCTTTGGTAATATCCCACTGGACGCCAAAGAGCATGGCCATGCCGTATTGAGAAGACTCATAGGTTTCAGAAAAGCCGAAAGTACTCGTGTCGAGGCCAGTTTGACCGCCAGCAAATTGATAGGATTCGATCTGGGTACTGTAAATAACAACAAGACTCGCTCCTAACCGCAAGTTCGGAAGGGCTGCGTATCCGCCACTGAGAGTAAAGTGGTAATCCGTATTCTCGACGCGAGCCGTGTTGCGCCACTCGGCGCCATCAAAGGTTCTGAGTCGAGCTCGAAGTACCGTGTCAGTTGCCCTCGGGACAAATACACCAAAGCTTAGGTTTAATCGAGGACTCACCTCTCGTGTGTAAGCGACAGCACTAGGAATCAATACCCAATCGATGAAGTCCGTATCACTTTTCGTACCCACTTGATCTTCGAGCAAACCTGTTGAGTTCACTAAGCGAATCCCGTAGACGCTCGCCGAAGCATCAAGAGTGGGGCGATGGTTATGTGCTAAACCAGCCGGATTATAATAGCCAGCAGCACCGTCTGCGATTGTGGCTGTCACCGCTGCGCTCACTAAACTTGCCTGGCTGCCCACTGGAATTTCGTCGGCATTGCCAGCAAAGGCCGGTGACGCGATCAATAATGAGCTGAGCAAAAGTGCTTGGCCTCGCTGACAAAGAATTGCCGGGAGCTTTCGATTTGTCTTTGACTTTTGGTGGGGACGGGGGTCTGCGCACATCGTTGGATCGCCTGGAGAAAAGAATCGACGCATCTTATTTCAAGACCGAACTTCTGTCTATTGGTGTAAAGGACACCGAATCGGCTCTTTCTCCGGCCCGATGGAAACCAAGCTCGACCGACAGCGGCGTGACTCAGCCAATGAGTCACATCGTGAGAGAGAGAAAACACGCGTCGCAGACTCCAAACACCTATTTCAAAAAACCTCGCAGCCCTTGATGGAAAAACAGAATCAGATCGCCAGCAGCTAGGCCTGCATCGTCGTCTTCGCGCGAGTGCTTTTGTTCAAAAATCAGGTATCTGTCCCAAAGATGGCTGAATTCAAAGGCGGGCTCTTTTCACGAAAAGCAACTCGTAAAGAAGGACCCCAGTAATGAATTCGGAAAGCTGAGCCTGCTAAGAGCCGAAGCAGCGATTTTCCCATGCGTGTCGAGCGGGCAAGCCGTGGGACTCCAATCCTGGCACAATCAACCGTGTGACCGTAGCGTAAAAAAGCTTCCGTGCGTCACGGCCACTGCATAAGCCTAAGGCCGCTCCTTCGGGCGGAGGGGGTGGACCATCGGGGAGATGCATGAGCTCGTGCTTTTCAAGGTGGGCAAAGGCCACTCTTAGATACCTGCCCAGTCGCTCGATCAGTGCCTCATCGACCTCTTGCGCCTCAAGCAGCGTTGGAAGAAGCCGCCAACCAAAGTTTGAATGCCCGCATTCATCGCCATAAATTTCCGTGAGTAGAGTCTTAAGGGGGCCATCCGGCATCTCCAGGCGCTCGGCGCCGATGAGCGCAACGGCAACTGTTTCGCTTAGGCAGCAAATACTCAAGAGATTGCGCACAGTTCCCTCCAGCAGACTGACCTCTGGGTGGGTTGGGTACTCAGTCGACTCAAGAGGAGGCGTCACGGCTTCTTCCTCCATGGCTTCAACAACAGCCCCGCAAAGAGCACCATGCTTGCGTTCTTCGAGAGCAAATCTCTCCACCTCAGCAACGATTTCTGCTGATTGACCTAAAGCCTTCAGCTGATCGGCCAAACCCTCAAAGACGTGAGCGGAACCATATTCGTTGCGCATACGCGCCCGCCAAGTCTGAGCCGTCGCCTTGCGCAAGTGAGGAGGAGCAACGACGGCCGGCATTCTCGCTCGTGCTTCTTGACGTAAGTTCAGAAGATCGCTCATGCCCAACTTTCGGGCATCGCAGGGGGAGTCGGTGGCCCCCAGGGGGTGCATATTAAACCAACTGTATGACGATTGATGATACAACAAGCAGTCGCAAGTCGAGCCGATTCAACACTCACTTGCTCTTTTGGGTTGTCTGCGACCTCCTGCCACTTGTGCTCTGCGCCGAAGACCTTATCGCAACACGTCCTCGTCTGAGGTCCGCCTTTCTTGGTTTCCTGAATGAACACCTCGTTGAGGTACTGGCGACAAGCAGCCCAGCTTTCGTCGGACTCTTCCTCTTGGTGGCCTGGATGCTCTGCACCCTTCACTCCTTGCGGAGAGTTTGTCGCCTCGGACATTTGCTGCCCATGAGCGCCTGCATCATGCGCAACGGCATCGGGCGCAGCGGCATCAGGCGCAGCGGCATCAGGCGCGCCTGATGGCACAGAGGGGTCTTGATGCTCCACGCCCGAACACCCCGTAGAAAACACAGCCGCACAGCAGGCCACCCGCGCCGCGGCTCGCAATGCCTCTTCGAATACTTCCCGCTCCATCGATGACTCCTCGGTAACCCAAAGTGAAAAGCCTATGTTGCAAGGGAACCTCAGCTCACACAAGACGTGTCCTGTGTTTCTAAAGCAAAAACAGGTCGCATGACCTCTTTTAGCCACCCCATGCGTTCTAGTTCGCGCGGTCTCTCGGGGCGATGCACATGGGTTGAAAAGGTAAATCCTTTCTTCAGCTTCCCTTGATGGGATACTTCGTCAGAGAAACAGAGTGGAGGCTTGCTTCTCCATAGCAGAACACAATTCCTCTCAGCAAGGACTCACGACTAAGCACCTCAAGGGAATATACCGAGTTGCGCTTCGGTGTACCAAGGCGGAGGAGCGAGCAGTCCATTCTCATTATTTCCCCAACAATAGAGAGCACCGGCAGACGTCGTGGCGCAAATGGTCGCGCCATATGGATAGAGCTCGTCTACCGCAGGTAGCGGCGAGACTTCCGGCTCAGTAGAGCCGGAAGGGCGCCCAAACTGACCAAAGTCGTCCTGACCGCTGCAACGGACAGTGCCATCGTCAAGCAGAGTGCAACGATAGCGTGATGACGCACGATCACCGTGAACTGTTTGTACTGGCATCGAAGTCGTATCGTTGAACACAGGAGAAAATAGGCCTCCCGTATTCGAGCGACAAGCGACTTCGCCATTTTTCAGATTCACACAGACTTCATAGTATGAAGTTGTCATTTTGGTGACAGTCGAAGCATCGTCCGCTGCATTCCAACTAGGCACGAGCGTAGGCACAAGCGGACTATCGCTGGAACTGACGCCGATGAACCCTCCAGACCTGGTGCCCCAGCAGTAAACACTACCCGCCGCCGACAGCGCACAAGCGAAGAACGGCCTTACCTGTACGTCAACAACACTCGTCGAATCGTCAGCACCTGTAAATTCCGCCGGGTAGAAGGGCGTATCGCTCGACGTCGTCGTTCCGTTCCCCAACAGACCAGAACTATTCGAATTCCCCCAGCAGACAAGCCGTCCTGTTTTGAGTGCTGCGCAATTGCCAGAAGATTGGCTGCCGGAAGAGAGAGCAACGGCTGAAGTGGCATCACTCGTACCATCGAGAGTGACTGCTGAGATACTGAAGCGATCTAAGGAGCCGTCCTCCCAGCAGGTGACACTTCCGTCTTGCAAAACACTGCAATCCGCCAACGCGCTAAGCTTCACTGCCGTGTTATTGGGGGAGCCCCCAGTCAGCCCTGGAACCAGTACAGGCTTCGGTCCGTCTGAGCCATCTGTAGTGCTTGCGGATGGGCCCCAGCACTGGACTTTGCCAGATTCGAGGCGTGCACAGAGTCGTTTGGTATCGCCGGCGACCTCCGCTACGGCACCGTCGAGAACTACCTCTTCTGGTGGGCGCTTTCGCAGTGGTGCATCTTTAATACCGGTGGCGCCGTATCTGTTGGTGCCCCAGCAAGCATAACCACCTGTCGCCGTCAGAGCACAGGTAGCATTCCGATCCCCAGAAATTTGGACGGCTGAGCGCTGTTCAACGGAGCCATCTAGGCCCAGCACCTGAGTCGCTTGTTGACTGCTTTCTAATCGGCCATTGCCAAGTTCTCCATATTGGTTTTGTCCCCAACACCAAGCTGTCCCATCCTGCAGTACAGCACACGAATGATAGCCTATCTCACCGAGCCCCAGTGCTACGGCAGCAGTGTCATCGGGGAGGCCCTCGACGGGCGTGGGTGCTTTCGTACCGCTAAGAGTGTCACCGTTACCTAACATACCCGATGAGTCACTACCCCAACAGAGCACCTCGCCACTCACAACAGTCACGCAAGCACGATCCCGACCGAGATCAATACCTGTCGCACGGCGATTCGCCGCGGAACCATCTAATTCTGGAATTGGCACGAGCACATCACTGTCTTCGGTCTGGTCGGCCCCCAGCAACGAGGACTCACCCAAACAAGAGACCTTTCCTCCACTCTCGATCACGCAGAACGCTTCGCGGCTGCCTGCGATGGCTTCGGCGCTTAAGCTGCTCTCGTTTTTTAGAACTTCGGTTGGAGTATCGTCCGAGTTGAGCCGGCGATAGACTTTACCATCTTCGGTGAGACCGAAGAGTTCACCATATCCCCAGGCGAGCTGCCTGAGTGAAGTGCTCCGGCTTTCGCCTGTAAAGAACTCAATGGGAACACGCGAGCTGTGATCCCAGCATTCTGCCGTTCCGTCTGCGAAAACCGCGCATTCACCTTCGACAGAGGCCACTTGCTTGTCTTGCGACAGCTCTACTTTCAGCGGGCTTTCCACGGAGTCTTTCAGATTACTCCCCATATTTCCCTGGTAGCTGCGTCCCCATGAGTAGACCTGACCCTCGAAAATGGCGAAGACCGTATGTTGATCGAACGCAATTTCAGGCGGAGTGATTGGACAGCCTTTGCTGCTATCGGGGCAGCCTGGATTCGTTACGCACTCTCGATTGCTTGTCTTCGTTCCTGGCTGACTTTCGGTCTGCCAGGACTGACAGATCGTCCAGGGTCGACAAGTTTCTCCATCCTTGTAACTGCCCTCCGCGCAGTCTGACTCGTCGTCATCATTGGGTGGACCAGGTGGCTTTTGGCCCAGCCTTGCTTCGTTGTCTTCGTTATCCTGGCCTTCTTCACGTTCTGCGTCCGAGCGGTCAGCAGCGGATCCGCTCCCCCCGAGGCTCATCGATGCGCTTTCTTCCTGAGCACCTTGAGACGAACCCTCACTGCCGCCACAGGCTGGAAGGCTCAGAGCAGCCGCCAGGAAAAGGAGTTGAGTCCCGAATCGTTGACCAAAACCGACGGACGTATTCTTCAGCATGATAGCGCCTATCATATTCTGTAGACCGAGGCGAGCTAGCCCATCATACCAGACGGGCAACAATCGATGCTTCGGCTGACTGCTACTAGACTCTTGAGCAACAAGAATTTCTACAAATTCATCCTGCATGAGTGAGAAACAACTCGGAAAGAAGCTTTCTCAATGATGAGAGCGGGTCAAGGCCAATGGGTCGACCAAGGCTCTCGCCAGTAGGTGCATTAGGTGGCAACTGAGCGAGCGAAGGTCCAGCGTATCGTTTCTCCGCCTCGCATAGGAACGACCGTGCCACTAGAAAAGGGAAAGCTCGCGGGGATGGTTTGTTCGCGCTTTTCAAGAATGACCTTTTCGGTATTGCGCGGGAGCTTGTAGAAATCGGGGCCGTGGAGACTAGCAAAACCCTCGAGCTTATCGATGGCACCAGCATCTTCAAAGGCTTCGGCATAGAGCTCAATGGCCGCGTGAGCACTGTAGATACCAGCACATCCGCAAGGTGATTCTTTCGTGCCGCGTTCGTGGGGGGCACTATCTGTACCAAGGAAAAACTTCGGGTTCCCGGAAGTTGCCGCTGCTACGAGAGCCTGACGGTCTTCTTCGCGTTTGAGAATCGGTAGACAATAATGATGGGGACGGATCCCTCCCTTGAAAATCGCATTACGATTCAAGAGCAAATGCTGGGGGGTGATCGTTGCGGCAACGTTGCCCGGTGCAGCCAGCACGAAGTCGACGGCTTTTTTGGTGGTGATATGTTCGAAAACGATGCGAAGCTCGGGGAATTCTTTGACAATCTGTCCGAGCGTATTTTCGATAAAGAGGGTTTCTCGGTCGAATACGTCACTCTTGGGGTCGGTACTTTCACCGTGAATCAATAGGGGCAAATCAACTTCTTGCATTGCTGCGAGTACCGGGGCTAATGCCTCGAGACTTTTCACCCCTGCCTCGGAGTTGGTGGTGGCACCGGCAGGATACAGCTTGATCGCGTGGACAGCGTCGCTTTGGGCAGCTCGATGAACTTCTTCGGGAGTTGTTTCAGACGTGAGATATAAAGTCATCAATGGCTGAAATTGTGTATCGGCTGGCAGGGCCGCCAAGATTCTTTGCTGATAGGCCTCAGCGAGCGCAACAGTTGTGACCGGCGGTTTCAGATTCGGCATCACAATCGCGCGCGCGAATTGGCGAGCGGTGTGCCCGACCACCGCCTTCAGCGCCTCGCCATCACGAAGATGTAAATGCCAGTCGTCAGGGCGAATCATTTCTAGGCGCTGCATGGGAGCTGGCCTAGCGCAATTCAGACCAGCCTCAAGTGTGATGCTCTGGAGCCTATTTTGACTTGAAAATCAATTTTACTCAGTTGCAGGCTGCAACCGCCGGCCCTGTCACCGTGATAGGAGTCGTGCCTCCGCCGATTCGCCCCCAACAGCTGATGGAGCGATCGCTGAGCAGCGCGCAAGAATAGTGCTTACCTGCGCTCAATGCGATGGCGCTGTCGATCCCCTCGACTCGGGTGAGACTACCCGCATCGAGACCGGCGCCCTCTGTCTGTCCTCCAGAGGAACACTCCACATGCCCGTCTTCAAAAGCAATGCAGGTGTGAAACTGGCCACCGACGACAGCAACTGCGCCTGACTCCGCCAGGGTTTTGCCCGTCATGCTGTCGGCACCGAGTCCTCCTAATTGCTTATTCCAATCCTGGCCCCAGCACTGCACCTGCCCCCCGTCGAGAACAGCGCAAACATGATCTTGACCCGGTCCCAGCTGAATCGCTTTTTTGCCGGATGGCAAGGGCACCTCTGTGGCGCTTCCGAACGCTTGGGTGCCCCAACAATGCATGGCGCCAGCGCTGGTCTTCGCGCAGCAGCCGGCGTAAAAACAGGCGATCTGGTCGACAGCGCCGGTGATGGTGGGGGGTTCAGTACCCTCACAAGAAACGCTGCCGTCGACCAAGGCACACCAACCATTCTGAGAGCCAGAAACTTGGGCGCCCCCGGAAGCAATTTCCTCTGTCATCGTTGCGTACTGCCCGCAGCTCACAGCGCCCGAGTCATTCACCACACAAGCAGCACTGGTAAAGTTCTGGCCTGTCGCACTGATCGCCGTTCCGCTCACTTCTAATTTCGTTGTCGAACCGTCGTCAGCAATACAATAGGCATTGCCATCGTCGGCCACGTAGCAAGGCTGAGTGCTACCGGAGCCATTCGCAAAACTTTTGCAGAAGCCGCCCACCTCGTTCGAGCCCTCCGAGCCCTGCTCTTCGTCAGGAGTAGGAGAAAGCGTGTCGCCGCCATTACCGCCCCCGGCGATTGGTGATGAGTCTGTGGGGGTTGCACCGGGCACGCCCGGTTCACCAGGCTCAGTCCCACCCGGGCTATTCGGATTGGTCGTGGCGTTTGAATCGCTGGGCTCACTGCTCTCGACACCATCCTCCGTAGGCGCTGGTGCCGTCAGCGTCACGCAGGCTGTGCCGGCAAGAAGCCACGCAAGAGAGAACGAAAAAAGGAACCTATTCTGAAAGCGCTTCACACCCTGAGAGTGAACGAGAAGGAGAGTCTTTGCAATGATGGAAGCAGGGGAGAATCTACCCATCAGACAAGAGGCTGCCGCCACTCACAGGGTAAGCAAATAAATCCGAGCGGAACAGATCAAAACACGAGTCGACCGAGACTCGATGAGGTCTCTCAAAGATAACGCTGGCTTGCTCAGATTTGCGACGAGAGGCGTCGCGCCAGCCTAAGTTGAACGCTCATGGATCAACGAGCTGCACTGTCCACTCGTCTGTCGAGGTATCGACCAGCATCAACTGGATAGGCTTGTCTAAGTCTTGGGCATCAACAAGGGGATCCCCAGCGACGATACCCCATTGTCTCGAGCCAGCTGACGCATCAATGTCGAAGTTGACAATGACGCTCAGAGGAGGGGTTGGGGTCGGTGTGCCATTCGCATCTGCAATGCCCAGGGCATAGGGCCCTGGTTCGAGGGTGTTTTCGCGGCTTTCCTGACGCCATGCAATCGGGTCCGTATAGACGTTCTCCTCAGTGATAAACCCGGGCTCAGTCTCATTTCCTACAAAGATTTGCGTGAATGAAGCGCCATGGACAAAGCGAATCAGCGTCTCTTCGGGAGAATTGGGGGCGAAGCGATCCACGAAAGACGCCACTTGAATCGAAGGCTCCTCATCGTCAGGCGTCAATTCGCCAGTGATGAGGATGAGATATCGCTCCCCTGCATCAAGAGCGGGTGCGATATTACCCCGCGGATTGAGCACGGTGGTGTTGCACCCTGAGGGGTACTCATAGAGTTCGAAGGTGTACTCCCCCGGAGATAGAAATGTCGATTGGATTTCTCCGTATTCGAAGTTGGTCGCTACTTCGAAACCATTGGTGCAATTCTCAAGAGAGCCTGCATCTCGAGCGCCATGCAGAGTGAATATCTGGGGATCTTGCAGCACTCGCTGGAGTAAACCCTCTTCACCGATGGCGAGCAGGCTGAAACCCTCCTGCTCCCGTGCCAAGGAGCTGCGGAGCCCAGTCGCTACTAATAAGACTTCCGAACCCTCGGAGAGCGGCGGGAGGGAGAAGGCCGTGCTCAGTTCATCTCCCTCGAAGAGTTGAATTCTCTCATCGCCGGAGGTTGAAATCGGGGTACCCGCCGCGGCGCTATCTTCGTAGCGTGCAAGGCTGAAGGCAGCGCCTTCTAGCCCGTCCACAAGAAAGTCAGGAGAATCGGCGCCCGCATGTACAAGTCGCACCCGCGCTCTGTCGGCCAAGCTTCCGCCCCAAGACTCGACGATCGGTAGAACCCGCAATGAGTCATCCTGAGAGTCGTCTTTGAGCCCTGCAAAAATCAGCGTCGTTGAGTTCTCGGAAGAAATGGTTGTATTTTCGGTAGTGAACAACGCTTGCTCACTCGCGGCGGCCCCCGCAGCACGAAACTCTAAGCTCAGCTCATCTGATGGAACTCGAATCCATGGCGATACATTTTTAAAGCCTAAGTTGGCGACGATGGGCTCTTCGCTACCAGCGAGATAAAGATCGACAGCATCCACACCTGAGGCTGCGTGGACGAGGCGGACCTGAGCGTCACTGCCCTCCCGACACACGTTCGCAATGCAAACCAAAGCGCTGCTGATGCAATCCCGATCGACCGTGCAGGGCTGATTCAAGGGGTCGTCTACTTTGAAGCAGGCAAGGCTCAGGAATAAAGTGGCCAGAAGGGCAAGGAGACTGCGTGATAATCGCATGTTCATTAGAATTCTCCGCTGAGAACGAGACCGCCCCCACCTGGGCTAAAGAAGGGCGCTGCGGTGGCGAATTGGCTCTTCTTCTTTTTTTTCACGCCGGTAAGCGTCATGATCAGGCCAGTAGTGATCAGCACACCAGCCGAGACCGAGCCGGTGATCAGCATGACGTTCGCTGTGTTGACTCGTTTGTCTGCAGCGAGCCGCTCGTCGCGCGTCGGGCCTGCATCGTAGTCCTTTTTCGCTTTCGTCCCCACGAAAACGCCGGCAACCGCAACGCCACCGCCAGCGACGCCGAGCCCCATCAAAACGCTGCCGCCGACAATCAGGCCACGATAGTTTGCGGCGCTTTCTTCGGCCAGGCGTGTCTTCTCCCTTTCTGCCGCAGTCTTTTCGGCCTTGGCAGCGGCAGCATCCTCGCGCTTGGCCTTCTCTTGTTCGAGACGCTCTAACTCTTTCTGCGTCTCCTCAAGAAATTGCCGAGCAACTTCTTCGTTCGACAGATCGGCCGTTTGAGCCAGGTATTTCTCAAGCAGATCGACGGCTTGAAGTAAGTGCTCAGGCTTTCTGTCCAGGGCGTAGGCTTTGGAGTGGGCACGCGCGAGATTGAAGAAAATGGCTGCCTGCACGCGAGCGCGTAGTTTCGGATCTTGGATCTGAGCTGAGCGGCGATAGGCCTCGGTGAAAATATCGACGGCGCCAACGTACTCGGAGGTATCGTATTGTACCGCAGCACGTTCAAATAAATCGCGGGTGTCCGCTGCGGCTGGATCTGGACTCGTGCTCGCGAGGACGGTGGCGAGAAATAATGAACTGATGAACCCCATAATTCCTTTAGTCTCCAGAGTTTATACTAAATTTACTGGGGCGCACGATACCCCGGACCAAGCCTCGAAATGGGTAGTTTTGACAGGACGAGAGCCCATGATCCGCCTATTTCCCGTTACAGAGTGGGTTATCTAGTGGAGCGCTGTACAGCTATCAAGAACCAGCCTAGAAAAGATTATGTGACGGACGACGGAGCCAGAGCTGATAAGGACGCGCCCAAGCCGACGAGCAGTCTACGGCGGGTGACAATGCGTGTCCGTCGAGACGATAACACTGAGACCGAGGCAGCTAGTCAAGCCACGGTGACAGACTCTCACCCGCCCGACGACCCCTACATTGGGTCCACGATTGACGAGCGCTATGAAGTGGAGGCGCTGATTGGCGAGGGTGGCATGGGCGTGGTCTATCGCTGCCGGCATATCGTGATTGGTAAAGCTGTCGCGATGAAAGTTCTCCGCCCCGAAATGGCGCGCAACGAAGAAGTGACCGAACGTTTTCTCAACGAAGCTCGCTCTGCGTCCTTGATTGGCAACTCCCACATTATTGACATTAGCGACTTTGGACGTCTTCCTGACAGAGCCACCTACATTGTCATGGAGTTCTTAGAGGGCATTCCTCTGAGCACCTTGCTGCAGGAGGGAGCAGTGCTCGACTTTGAGCGGACAGTAAAGATCGTATTGCAACTGGCAGAGGGCCTAGATGCCGCTCATCAGGCGGGCATTGTGCATCGTGATCTGAAGCCCGACAATATCTTTCTGCTGCGTCGCGATTCCCAGACAGACTTCGTGAAGATCCTCGACTTTGGCGTCGCGAAAGCCAATCATCCCGGTAATCAGCTCACCCAAGCGGGCCAGGTCTTTGGTACACCTCATTATATGAGTCCGGAGCAAGCCTCGGGTTCAGCCGTCGACCATCGATCGGATATCTACTCGCTAGGTGTGATCCTTTACGAAATGATGACGGGCACTTTGCCCTTCGACGCCGAAAATCAACTCTCGATCCTCTCTCAGCATATTCATGATGCCCCTCCGCCACCAAGTAGCGTGACAGATCTGCAGCAGCCGATCCCTGCCGCGCTTGAGCAAATCGCTTTACGCTGCCTTGCGAAAACACCCGAGGATCGCTTCCAGACGATGGGTGAATTCGCCACAGCACTCTACCAAGTGTTCGGCACTTCTCTGGGAAGCTCGTACCCTCTGCCGAGTGCGGCTGCCCTAGCCGGGGTATCGGCTGGTACTCAACCAATTTCGAGCTTTCCAGCCCCGACTTCACCGAAGAAGAATAAGCGGCTCAACTACGTTCTCGGAGCACTTGCATTGGCGTTCATCACTGTCGCCGCCTACCTGGCCCTTCCCCAGGAAGAAGAGCTAACGTCGCAAGACGCTCAAGAGGTGCCGAGCGCAGAGACAATAGACACCGCGGCTGAAAAAAACTCTGCCCTTGCACCGGGAAAGTCAGTCACTCCCTCCACGAGCGAGCCTGAGAAGCAAACTGAATCGAAAAGTCTTGTGCAGGTAGCGATTGCAGTGAGCCCCCTCAAGGCTCACGTCTTCTTAAATGATAAGGATCTTGGAAGCAGTCCGGTTGTTCTCAACATAGGGCAGGAGCCTCTCGTGATTGAAGCGCGAGCTGCTGGCTATGAAAGTGAAACCGTGACTGTCGACGGCAAGGTGGAAAAACTGCGCATCGTCCTGAAACCCACTCCTCAAGCAGCGAAAAAGTCACCGCCCGTGCCGCGTTCCCAGCCACGGCGTAGCACCACACCAAAAGCGAAGCCAAAGCCAACGCCAACGCCAAAGCCAAAGAACGAAACTCCAGAGAAGAAGCGCTCTTTCGGAGGCGGCGAGTTGGTCAATCCATTCGATTGAGCGGGCGGGCCCTTTCTTCAGAGCATCACTAATAGTCAGCGAATATCGAGGGGGCCTTGATGGATGCAACGGAACATTATCAACGACTGATAAAAATGTATGCGGCGGCGCCTATCAACGACTTCTATCGACCACAGATGTCGATCGAGGCTGGCCTAGCCAAAATCGTTATTGCTCTATCTGATAAATTGCATCACGCGGCTGGCGCCGTTCATGGCAGCGTCTATTTCAAAATGTTGGACGATGCTGCTTTTTTTGCGGCTAACTCTCTAGAAATGGAGTATTTTCTGCTCACGACCTCGTTTACCACCTACCTGACTCGTCCAGTTTCCCAAGGCTCAATGCGCGCAGTGGGAAAAGTGGTGAACCAAAACAAGACCCAGTTTATCGTGGAGTCCGTCGTCTACGATGAACAAGGGCAAGAAATTGGTCGAGGCAGTGGCCTCTTTATCAGAAGCAAACAACGGCTGATGCAGACTCCAGGCTACCTGGGTTAATTAGAAAATCTGCTCAGCGAGAGTCTATCGCGGGCGAACCCCATTTAGGCAATGAGAATGCTGGCGCCTCGTCCCTCTTGGAGAGCACCTCAAGAGAGAGACACTCTCTCCCAATGATTCACGGCGCTTGGCTCAACGAATATTACCCGCTTGCCATCGCAGTCGCGGCATTGTGACAGCTGCTATCTACCCCGTCTGACACTGAGTC
>JAKVCH010000420.1 GCA_022447485.1 Polyangiaceae bacterium
ACAAGTAGAAGCCTGACTGATTTTTCTTTCCTTGACGACCAAGCTCCAAAAGCTTCGTCAACTGCGATGGTGGTGCCATGCGCTCTCCCATTGCGGTAAACATTGTGCGGGCGACCTTCGCTCCTACATCAATTCCCACTTCATCGAGCAAAGCGAGAGGGCCAATCGGGAACCCCGCCTGTAAAAGTTGAGCATCCACGTCTTCGACTTTTGCTCCTTCGAGAACAGCGAAAGCCGCTTCGTTCAAATAAGGTGTCAAAATACGGGTAGTGTAAAAACCAGGCCCATCTCCAACGACAATCACCGTCTTTCCTTGGCGCTTCCCGTAGGCAACAACAGCACGCACCACCCAATCCGCCGTCTTTTCTGTAACAATCACCTCTAGAAGAGGCATTTTCTCCACTGGCGAGAAATAGTGCATTCCAATGACTCTCTCTGGATGACGAGAGTTTTCTGCGATTGCCCCAATCGGTAAAGACGAAGTGTTGGAGGCAAAAATAGTGGCCTCTCCTTCCGATTCTTCGACCTCACGAAGAACTCTTCGTTTTAGTTCAAGATCCTCTAAAACGGCCTCGATCACAAGATCGCTGCGTTTGACGCCGACAAAGTCGGTCGTTTTCGAAAGTGAATTAAGGTAGCGACGTCGATCATAGCCACGCATCTTTTTGCGCTGTACATCCCTCTGCAGCAAACGATCGATCTGACGAAGCCCGCGACTGATTGCCTCCGGCTGAATATCCTTGAGCCGAAGATGAGCGCCCGCTTTTACCGCAGAGGTGTATGCGATCCCTGCCCCCATGAGGCCGGCACCCAAAACCATGACCTCTTGTAACTGCCGAATCGGGCCATCGGCTGCGCCTTTTTCCTTTTTCAGCGCTGTCTGAGACAGAAAGATATGGCGTAAAGCTCTGGCTTCCTTCGTTACGACTAAGTCACCAAAGGCCTCGGACTCACGCTGCAGCCCTACATCGAGCCCCCGCTCAAGACCATGACGAACCACCTCCAGAATCATCTCAGGCGCGGGGTAATTTCCGTGGGTTTTGGCGCGAAGGTTCTTTTGAGCTTGATCAAAAACGAGCTTGCGGCCAAGGGGATTGTCGGCCAATGCAAGTTCTTTCAGATCCGTCGATCGAGCTGCTTCCTTGAGGCGCGCCCAGCGAGTCGAACCGCGAGAACGATGGCTCAATGCCTTTGCTTCAGCGACTGCTCCCACTAGAAGAGACTCTGGTGGGACGACTCGGTCGATCAAGCCCAACTTCAGTGCCCGACGAGCATCCAGCTGTCGCCCGGTCAGTAAAAGGTCGAGAGCGTCCGTCAAACCGATCAATCTGGGCAGGCGCTGAGTGCCCCCCATGCCGGGTAAAATGCCTAGTTGCACCTCGGGCAGACCTAACTTTGTCGCGGGCGCATTGGATGCAATGCGCGCTTGGCAGGCAAGAACAAGCTCTAGCCCGCCACCCAGACAACTACCGTGAATGGCAGCGACAATGGGAACCGGAAAGTTCGCCATACGGTCAGCTACCTTTTGCCCCTGCTGAGATAAAGCTATCCCATCGAACTTTGACCCCACTTGGGCCAACATCTTTATATCAGCACCAGCAACGAACGAAGCCTCTTTGCCCGAGCTCAGAACAATCGACGCGACGCTTTCATCAGCCTCAAAGGCGTCCAGCATTTCTTCAAATTCAATTGCAAACGAACTGTGCAGCGTATTCACGGTCTCACCGGGACTGTCGATGACAACACGCGCAACCCCATCGATCACGGTCCAACTCAACATCTTCGTTGCATCACTCATGCTGCCTCCAAGATAATGGCAGCACCTAAGCCACCTGCTGCACACGCCGTGCACAGAGCAAATTGACCTTTTCTCCTTCTTAATTCCTGAAGAGTCTGAATAATTTGTCGTGCTCCAGTCGCCGCAAAAGGGTGTCCCAAGGCGATCGAGCCACCCAGAACATTAAAGTTATCCCAATCAATTTTACCAATTGCAGAACTTCGATTCAGCTTTTCGGAAGCAAAACTCTTTGACTCAAACGCTTGGGTATTGGAAAGGACTTGAGCTGCAAACGCTTCATGCATATCGAGCAAATCGATATCGCTGAGAGTCAGTCCCGCTCGATCTAATGCCAAAGGCGTCGCGTACGCCGGCCCCAACAAGAGCTGATCAGCTGGGTCAATCGCCGTAAATGCTAGGGAGCGAATATACCCCAAGGGCTGGTAACCAGAAGACTGAGCCCTTTCTTCACTCATCATCAAGAGAGCCGCTGCACCATCGGTCAAAGGCGAACTATTTCCGGCAGTAACTGTACCAAACTGGCGGTCGAATGCAGGGCGAAGCTTTTCATAGCTCTCTACAGTCGACTCGTCGCGCACTAGATTGTCGCTTGCGACTGACTGAAATTGAGTTCCTGCATAGAGAGTCGCCACATCTGCAGCGATCCTTCCATCCTGCCACCCACGAGCCGCTAATTGATGACTTCGATGAGCAAAAGCATCCTGCTCTTGGCGTGAAATACCATTTGCCTTAGCCATCTTTTCAGCAGCTTCACCCATGCTCAAACCTGTCGACAGCTCAGCGATTGCGGGCGGAACCGGAATTAAGTCGTTGGGCTTGAGCGAGGAGAAGGCGCTGATTCTATCTGCTAGGCTTTTGGCTTTACTTGCGACGAGCAAAGCCCGCGCTAACTTCTTACTCACGGTGATGGGGATATCGCTAGCACTATCGGTACCTCCCGCGACCGCACAGTCGAGAGAGCCCGTCCAAATCGCCTCTGCGACTGAAGCTGCCGATTGGTAACTCGTGGCACAGGCACGAGAGACAGAAAAAGCATCAATATCGACGGGGAGGCCCGCCAAGAGCCCGACTTCCCTCGCCACATTAGGTGCCTCAATTGAGGGTAGCACTTGACCGAAGACAATTCTTTCCAGTTCAATTGGCTCAAGCTCAGAGCGTGCGAGTAGCTCTCCCACGACCTGCGCACCTAACTCTCGAGCGTTGACCTCAGCAAATCCTGTTCCCTGCTTTTGAAAGGGCGTTCGCAAGCCTGATATGATGGCTACACGGCGACCCCTGTTGACCTTCTCCATAGTTTCAGCCTACCTCGCATTGCGCCCAGCTTCACCTCAGCCAGCTGATTATGATAAAAACCCCGGAAAAGAGCCTAGAATCAGCTAAGCTTCGGCCCATGATATTCCTCTGGGCGATTCTCGGCGTGTTTGCGCTCCTTATCCAAGCGCTGGTGCGCCTGATTCCCTACACGGTTCAAGCCATTCGGGACGGACTCACTCCAACCCAATGGCTGATTCTTATCGCGTGGACTGGGGCGAACCTTTATATGGAGGGTTACAGAGGATTTCAAAAGCGCTTCGTTCCGCGAGTGCTGGCTCGGGCTCATCACCTGGAAAAACAACCCCAGCCCCACCATGTTATCCTTGGACCATTCTTTGCGATGGCTTACTTTCACTCAAGTCGCCGAGCCAAAATTGCGGCGGCTATTGTTACCGTTTTGGTACTCCTTGCCATCATCGCGGTAAGACAACTCGCCCAGCCGTGGCGGGGAATTGTGGATGCTGGGGTGATTGCCGGACTCACCTGGGG
>JAKVCH010000421.1 GCA_022447485.1 Polyangiaceae bacterium
ATTTTATAAAGCAGTTTCTCAAGAGAAACGCTGCCGCTACGGATTTCAAGATGTTGAATTCAGCCCCTTAGGCCCACTATCTGAACGATTTCCTCAAGAATACCGAGGCACGGTCCTGGCGCCCTCTCAACCCCAGAAAAGATTCGCCGGATTCGTGCAAGTCGTCGACCAACACCTCGTCAGCTCCGTTTGGCAAGAGGAACCCTGATCCCCGGTACGAGCACTCGCTCATCTTGAACTCCAACCTGCTCCAATTAGCTCGAGGAGACAGCTGAACCCAATTGCTGATTCACGGCTTTTAAGGCCTGTGCCAAAGCAGCGCTCCCGCCTTTACCTGCATAAGCCAACGCGACTTGATTCTTCCGCACCGCTTCTACCACCGGCTCGCTGTGCTTATGAGAGATTGTTTTCTCAAAAAGAATCACACCAACAACCCCTCCCCGCTTGATTCGACCCGGGAGACCGTAAACAGCTTGTTGAGATTGGCGACTTGTATCAATCCACTCACTCCAATCACCGAGAGCTCCAGGCAGCACTCTCCCCTTCCCCCGAGGACCTCCCAATAGAATCAACTTCCCGGGATTCAGGGCCTGAATGAGGTGAGGTAGTACTTCAACCAAACTTTTGCCCTCCTCTTGTTCAGCAAAGTCTTCTCCTGCTTCCGAATTCTCTTCTGCCCCAGAAGTCACCGGTTGGTGGGCAAGTAAAGCTCGACCAAACGAATTGTCGGGCTTGAGAGATTTTGTTTCTGAGCCACTCCCTATCTGTCCCAAAGCCGCAGGCGCAGCCGGACGACTTTCATCGACGAGCTGCTGCACCTCCGGCAAATTCTTCACCAATTCAAAGAGGCGCTCGGCCGCTCTTTTACGAGATAGGGCCGGCGGGCTCGGTTCTTTGAGCTGATGATTCTTGGCAATCTCCCGCGCGGCCTCTCCTAAACAGGCCAGACGATAGGCATCGAGGGCAGCACGAATCGGCTGAACTCGACCCTCTACGTCTCGCCGAGCCAGGTGAGTCCGATCTTCCACCTGCTTCACCAGAGCATCTAAGTCTTCATCTATCGACATTCCACAACCTTCTTCCGGCCCCTCATGATCTAGCGATCAAAACACTCACGTCAGCAGCAATTGCTTTAGCTCCAAAAAAGAAAACCACGGTGACGGGTACCCAACATCGATCAACACGACCTCCAAGGGTAAGAAAAAAAGAGGAGCAGTGGCGCTCATCCAGATAAAGCTGAGCAGAACGCCCAGAGGACGGGGCGGCTGAGGTAGACGTTCACTCAAAAGTACGGCCACCCCTTGAACCAGGAAGAAAACTAGCATGAAGAGCGGGACATAAGCACCACCGCTCGCTCCAGCAGCAAAATACTCATGATAGACCCCGCTCGCTCCAAAAACAGTCAAGCCGATAAGAGCGCGCGATCTCTGTTGGTCAGCAAGAGGTCGAGCAATATGCCGCAAAGCAAACCGACTGATGAATCGATTCCAACGACGCCCCCAGAACTCCCGCACAGATCGAGAGAGGAAAGGCGCCCGAAAAGCTGGCTCAGTTCTTTCTCCAAAAACGACAACAATCAGCTCAATCAACTGAGAAAGAGCCGTTAGGTTAAGGACGAAGAAAAGGATCAACAGCGCGCTTCGCAGAAACCAATGCCATTCTCCGGGATTTTCGCGGCTTAGAGCAACAGCTATCATCTGCCAGAGGCCGAGCTTGAACCCAGCAGAGAGCAGGAGTTTACCTCCGTATGCCCAGCGCTCCTGAGGCGACAGCGGCTGCCGTTGCTCCTTGAGAACCGGAATCAGGAGCCAGAAAAAAAGGCGCATCCTGGTGGCACCCTGCATGGCACGCATATCGCTCAGGCGAACGGCGACGACAACGGAAAGGCCAGTAAAGAAAGTGGCGACGGCTCCTCTGGAGGGGAAAAAAATTGGTAAGATCAATACCAGCAGAGCCCAGCACCAACGACTACCAATGGAGCGAGGTCGTAGCCAAGCGACAATGGCCGAGAGCCCCACGATTGCAAGACAGCAAAGAAGCCAGTTGGCCCACGGAAATGGAGTTTCACTCAGCACAATCGAAGCACTTATCAAATAGAGTCGCCGGAGCGCACCCTATAGCGCATTCCGCCTTCGGCATCACGGATCGAAAAACCCCACGCCGCTTGGGGGTGGGGTTTTCTTCTCGCCAGCGGGTTTCAACCCACTCTATCCTGAATTTCAGGTCTTATCCTTGCGACACAGCCTGGGTCAAAAGGTGAGAAAGGCGCTTGGCAAATGAGCCTGGATCCGTAACAGGAGACCCTTCGGCAATTAAGGCCTGGTCATAGAGCACTTCGACCCATTCCTTCTTTTTTACCGCGTCGTCCACCTTGCCCAAGCCCACGATAATTGGGTGCTCAGGGTTCAGCTCTAAAATTCTCTTCTGCGCGGGCATCCCCATCTGCTGGGCCATCATCAAGCGCTCAAGGTGAGGAGCCATTCCACCCTCGGGCACGACCAAACAGACTGGTGAATCGGTGAGGCGATGAGAAACTCGAACCTCGGCGACTTTTTCCTCGAGAACCGACTTGAACTGAGCAACTAAAGGCGCAGCTGCCTCCTCTTGTTCTTTTTCAGCCTTCTTTTCTTCTTCGGTCTTTTCCTCTTCAAAGTTGAGGTTCTCGTCCATCGCAGAAACGAGCTTTTTGCCTTCAAATTCGCCTAAGGACTGAACCGCAAATTGGTCGATACCATCGGTCATGAAGAGCACCTCATAGTCTCGCTTCTTCAAGGCTTCGATATGAGGACTATTCTCTAAAACGGAGCGCTCGCTACCAGCGGCGAAGTAAATTGCCGTCTGATTCTCTTTCATACGGCTCACATAATCGGCAAGGGTCGTTAACCCCTCTGCCTTGGAGCTTGCATAAAGAGAAAGAGCCGCAATGCGATCTTTCTGATCGCTCTGAAAGTGAATGCCTTCTTTCAGGACAGCGCCAAAGTCTTTCCAGAAAGCCTCGTACTCGTCTTGCTTCTCTTTTTTCAGCTCTTCCAACATAGTGAGAGCATGATGGACAACCTGCTTTTGAATCACGCGGACGGCGCGTGAGTCTTGAAGAATTTCTCGGGAGACATTCAGAGGTAGGTCTTCGCTATCGACCAAGCCGCGCAAAAAGCGCAACCACTTGGGCAACAGCTCCTCGCAATTATCCATCACAAAGACTCGTCGCACATGCAGGCGCACGCCATGCTTGGCCTCAGGACCGTAGAGGTCAAATGGCGCCCGAGTCGGCAGGAAGAGCATCCCAGCGAACATCTGAGTCCCTTCGACCTTGAAGTGGCGATGGGCTCGCGGAGCCGCATAGTCACTCGTGAGATGTTTATAAAATTCTTCGTACTGCTCTTCGCTAACCTCAGAGGGGTTCCTTTGCCATAAAGCAGTCGCCTGATTAATTTTCTCAAACTCTAGATCTGCGTCCTCTTTTTGATTCCCTTCGTCATCGCGAGGACGAACACCTAATTCGATAGGGTAGCCGATGTAGTCCGAATAGCGTCCCACTAACTCCCGTACTTTCCACTCTATGGAATACTCCTCCTGCGACTCTTCCAGGTCCAGAATC
>JAKVCH010000422.1 GCA_022447485.1 Polyangiaceae bacterium
GGATATCTCCGGCGAGCTTCTCTTTCCAGGAACTCATAGCGCTGCGCGTTCTACCCCCGATTCCCGACAATTCAAGTAGGGAATAGATGCTCAGCGGACTGAAGAGCAAAAACCGTCGCTTCGAGCCTCTCGAAGCCGAAAGTTATTGATTCTGGTTATCAATAACTCGGTCAATGAGCCCAGAAAGTCTCACCTCACAAGACAATTGTCGCACTAAATTAGTCAGGATTATGAACCCGCTGCCTGACGCCCTTCACTGCCCGAGCTCACCCAAGTGCCCCAGTCCCCAGCAGCTCGACTCAGTCTTGGGCCCCATCGTCTGGGCTACCTCCCTCAAGGCTAAATTCGAGCAAAGAATGTCCCCAACCAATCTGATGCTCTTCACTCTGCAGCCTCAAGCCTGCGCGCTCTGCAAGGCGCAGAAAGGTGCCGCGGTCGTACATGCGGCTCTTGCCATTCGCGAAGGCCGTAAAGTAAAGGCTGCAGGCTTGTAAGGAGAGCTGGGCCACCGGATTTTGACAATCCCAGAAGGTATCAAACACATAATACCTGGTCGTCTGGTTCATCGCCTGACGAGCCTTTTTCATAATCTTCACCACTTCTTCTTCGCTAAAACAGCAGAGCAACTGGCTCATCCAAATAATATCGTGCCCGGTCGGAAGCACACTCGCATCGTCGAGAATATTGAGTTCCCAGAAGTCGCTCCGTGACCCGCACGTCGGCACTAAATTCTGACGGCTAGCCTGCACCTGAGGCGGCAAATCTGCAATCGTCACTCGATGCTCGTCGTCCGCCGCCAGAACCTGGGCCGCAAACTTGCCAGTATTGCCTCCGACATCGAGCAGCCGCACAGGCTCAGCACCCAAAATTTTCTTCAGAACCCTTGGGAAACCATTATCCGAATAGAAGTGATCAAATTCGAACCAGCTCGTCTTTGCCGGTTCATTCAGCGCTTGGAGTCCGTGATAGATATCAGGCCAGTTCCCTAGCTCTTTCAAACCAGCCGGCTCGCCCTGACGAATCGACTCTTCGAGAAATTCAGCACCCCGGTAGCAGACATCTTGGGAGAAGTTCATATTCACCCGAGTCAGCTCATCTTTCTCAATCAGATAGCCGACGCGCGTTGCAAAATAGCGCGGTTCTGAGCTCGAATCTGGCTCGACCTCACCTTTCACCACTTCGTCGCGAAAAGGACGTCTCTCCACCATGCGCAAAGACATCCCGGCCTCCAACAAGACTTTCAAGCCATAATCCGAGACTTCCGTGGCCTGGTGTAATTCGCTCAGGGTGCAACCGTCCCGGGGAGAATCCAGCAATCTCGCCAAAATTCCCAAATTTCGCAGGGATCGAGCGGCCTGAAACAACAAGGGCGCCCAGGCTATCCCTTGAGCTAAAAGCATCGCTGTAGGTAAATCCATGCGGTTTTTGTCGTCAGTTCGCTGCATCGTGGGTGCCATCATGTCATTGAGACCCAAGAAAGCGAAAGGGGCTTTTTACTCCGAGGACGCCCGTGGTAGTCCCCCTGCCCAGCCATGAGGTACTCGAAAGCACTGATCCCCACCCTGAAAGAAGCTCCGTCGGATGCCATTAGCATCAGTCATATTCTTTTAATGCGCGCCGGATATATTCGACGCATCGGAGCCGGGATCTATTCCTTTCTGCCTCTCGGGCTCAAGGCGCTCCGAAAGATTGAAGAAGTCGTTCGCGGCGAGATGAACCAGGCGGGGAGCCAAGAATTACTCTTGCCCGCCATCTTGCCGGCTGAACTCTTCAAAGAATCAGGCCGTTGGGATAAATTCGGCGACACACTCTTTCGGCTCAAAGACCGAAAAGGTGGAGATTATCATCTCGGCCCAACCCACGAAGAAACCATCACCGATTTGGCGCGCCGGGAAATCCATAGCTACCGCGAGCTGCCTCAGAATTGGTACCAAGTTCAGAATAAATACCGAGACGAGCCAAGGCCCCGCGGTGGTTTGCTTCGAGGTCGAGAGTTCCTCATGAAAGATGCGTACTCTTTTGATGCATCTGAAGAGGAGGCATTATCTAGTTATGAGTCGATGCGCTTAGCCTATCGTCGCATCTTTGATCGCCTGGGTTTTCGCTATCGTATGGTGGGAGCTGATTCTGGCGCTATGGGCGGAAGTAAGAGCGCGGAGTTTCAAGTCCTCGTACAAAGCGGGGAAGACTTTATTGCGGCCTGTGATTCCTGCGAATATGCGGAAAATATTGAAGTAGCCGCAGCCCCTCGGCCCTCTACTTCAGACGCAACAGCTTCAGACGCAACAGCTCCAGACGCCCAAACGCCTGAAGCTGTGGAGGAAATTGCCACACCTGGTCGAGGAAGCATCGAAGCCGTCTCAAAGTTTCTCAAAACCGAGCCAGCGAAGTTCCTGAAAAGCCTGATCTACACTGCCGGAGAAGAATTAGTCATGGTTGTCGTCCGCGGCGATCATGAGGTCAATGAAATTCGCCTCGCTCGCGAGCTAGGCGTTGATGAAGTTCATCTCGCTAACGGCAAAGCAGTGAAAGAAGCCACTGGCTCGCCAATCGGATTTATTGGGCCGGTCGGCTACAAGGGGCGTATTCTGATCGATCACGATGCCGCTGCCCTCAGCGAGGGAATTTGTGGTGCTCTCAAAAACGATTACCACCTGGCGCATGTCGTGCCCGGGCGTGACTTCCAGGCAGAAGCCGCCAGCCTCCGCTTGGTCACCGCAGGCGACGCTTGTCCAAAATGTGGGAAAGGGCTGTCTATCTATCGCGGGATTGAGGCAGGCCATATCTTCGTGCTCGGCACCCATTACTCTGAGAAAATGAATGCCGTCTACCTCGACGAAGCTGGAGAAAAGCGTCCGCTCGTCATGGGCTGCTATGGAATCGGCATTTCTCGCTTGGTCGCATCGTTGGTGGAACAGCACCACGACGATTCAGGCATTGTTTGGCCTGTGGCGGCAGCTCCCTATCCCGTTCATATTACGCAAATGGGCACAAGCGACGCCGTTGTGGCGGCCGTTGCCAAACTCGAGAGAGAATTAGAAGAGCTGGGGATTGAAGCTCTGATCGACGACCGTGACCTTCGCCCCGGGGTCAAGTTTAAAGACGCCGACCTGATTGGTCTTCCCTGGCGTATCACCATCGGGGAGCGCTCCCTCAAAGAGGGGCAAGTCGAACTTAAACCTCGCACGGAACCAAATCCCAAGGCAGCACAAGCTATCCCTCTGGATGGCGCAGCGCGACATCTCGCTGAGCTGATTGCCGCCGCGACGAATCTTTCTTCTCTAGCGAAGACAAATTGATGAAAAAAAACCCTCGTTTCGCACGCTCAACAGACGCTGTTCACTCAGGCATTATCGGCAGCCGGCCTCATAATGCTCTTTCGCTGGGTGTCACCCAGACTGCAACCTACACTTTCGAGAATACGGCTGATCTCGAACAGTATATGCGAGGTGAAGATGATGATCCGGAGCGCGAAGAATATGGTCGCTATGGCAACCCTACGGTACGCGAACTGGAAAGGCGCTTTGCAGCCCTCGAAGCAACCGATGATGCTGCCGCTTTCTCCACAGGAATGGCTGCCATCACCTCAA
>JAKVCH010000423.1 GCA_022447485.1 Polyangiaceae bacterium
TTTACCTGGTTGGGGCGGTCACTTGGCCCAGGGCAGCGCTGGGCTATAGCTACGAGCCGTGAAAGCAAAGATCGCATGGAAACGAGATGTCTGTTTCAGTGCAGAAAGTGGCTCAGGTCACAATCTCACGATGGACGGCCCCCCAAACTCTGGCGGGAAGAATCAAGGGCCTCGTCCCATGGAAATGATCTTGATGGGTATGGGTGGGTGTGCCGCTTATGATGTTGTGCATATTCTCGGACGCGGCCGGGTCCCGGTGAGCGATTGTGTTGCCCAGCTTGAGGCCGAGCGTTCCCCAGATGTGCCGAGCGTATTTACCAAGATTCGGCTGCATTTCGTGGTCTCTGGCCCAGCGTTGCCTGACAATAAGGTGAGTCGAGCGGTGAAGTTATCTGCTGAGAAATATTGCTCTGCTTCGATTATGTTGCAGCGTGGGGGTGTTGAGGTGGAACATAGCTATGAAGTCGTCGACACCACCGCGAGGGATGCTTGACGTGATGGAAATTGTTGACGACGTACGGGACCTGATTGGTCGCACGCCCATGCTGCGGAGCAAGCGGCTCTTTCCCGATAGCCAGGCAGAAATTGTCTTGAAGCTAGAGGGCGCGAACCCGATGTCGGTGAAGGATCGTCCTGTGCGCCACATGATCACCAAGGCCCTGGCGGATGGTCGCCTGAAGCCTGGAGCTGAACTGGTGGAGGCGAGTAGTGGTAACACCGCGATCGCTATCGCCATGCTTGGGGCCTCTTTGGGCTTTCCCGTGCGTATCTACATGAGCGAGTTGTGCAGCGCCGAGAGGTTTCAGATCCTGAATGCGTTCGGAGCTCGGGTGGTGCTGACCCCCGGAGTTGAGCATACGAAAGGAGCGCGAGAACGCGCGATTCGCTACTGTGAAGAGAAAGGCGAGGCGGCGTACTTCTTTAATCAGCACTCAAATCTTGATAATGGGGAAGCCCATGAGCTCACCACAGGGCCTGAGATATGGGAACAAACTGGTGGTCGACTACACACGATGGTGATTGGCCTAGGTACCTGCGGAACATTTGAGGGCCTATCGAGGTTTTTCAAGGCGAAGAACCCTGATTTACGGATTGTCGGCTTTGAGCCAGCCACCAGCCCCGTTTACGGCGGTGGGAAGATGGGAAAGCACCGTTTGATCGGCATTGGGCCCGGTTTTGTTACCGATAATTTTCAACGAGGCCGAGCTCGCATGGACGAGCTGATGCATGTTAGCGACGAGGATGCCTTTGCTATGACCCAGCGCCTAGCGCGGACAGAGGGGATCTTAGCGGGGGTCACCTCGGGCGCTGGCCTTTGGGTTGCCGAGCAATTGAGTCAGCGGCCCGAGTATGAGGGCAAGATGATTGGCTGTATTATCTGCGATAGCGGCGAGCGCTACCTCTCGGTCGATGGGCTCTTTCCCATCGACAACACTGAGCGTCAAGATTAGCGGCCACTCAGTCGTCTGTGTGCCGTGGGGCTGTTTGCAGCCGGTCACCAGCTCCTCAGTGTTCGCTTGATTCTTTTTTGCGCGAGGTCTCGTTCTTGATTTCTAAGAGCGGGGTGCAATACCACGTCTCATCATGCAGAGCTTTGATGCAATTGTAGTGGGTTCAGGCTTTGGTGGTCTTGGCGCTGCCCTCACTCTCGTAGAAGAGGGCCGTCGCGTTCTGCTTCTTGAGGCGCTGAACTATCCCGGCGGCTGTGCCTCTACTTTTCGGCGTGGGGACTATCTTTTCGAGGCCGGAGCAACGCTCTTTTCTGGTTTTGGAGAAGGGCAGTTGATGCAGCAGTGGATCAAGCGCCACCAAATGGCAGTCGAGTTAGATTGGCTCGATCCGGTGATTGAATTACGAGCGCCCTCCTGGCGTTTAGAGCTTTCAAGCGATCGTCGACAGCTGGTCAATAATATGGCCGAGCTGCCCGGTGCTCCCCGCGACGGCTTGGAGAAGTTTTTTGAGTATCAGCGAAAAGTAGCTGATACGCTCTGGGCGCTTTTTGACGATCCGGCTCTCCTACCACCACTTTCTCTGGGGGTGCTTTTGCGGCATCTCAAGCGTTCCCCCAAGTACCTGCCTCTCGTGTCCTTAATCGGTCGTTCTTTAGAGTCCGTAGCGAAGAGTTATGATCTACTCTCGTTTGAGCCGTTTCGGGTCTATCTGAATGCCTTGAGCCAAATCACCGTACAAGTTTCTGCTGCCGAAGCTGAGGCTACCTTTGCCTTGGCGGCTACTGACTATTGCTTTCGTGGCACTGCCCACGTGCGAGGTGGCATTGGTACGCTGGCAAATGCTTTTTGTGAGGCGATCGAGAAAGCAGGGGGGCAGGTGATATTCGCGCACCGGGTGAATGGTCTACGCAATGTGGGTGGTGACTGGGAGGTGGCGGCCCGGGGAGACACTTACCGTGCGCCCTTAGTCTTCGCGAATCTCCTTCCCCAGAATCTGACAGAGCTGCTGACCGATAGCTCCACAAAGGTCGGCAAGAATTTGCTTCAGTCAACGAAGCGCGTCGAAGAGGGGTGGGGTGCCGCCATGCTTTACTTAGGAGTGGAGGCTAGCCAGATCGGTCAGGCGTCGCCTCACCACTTGGAGCTGGTGGCAGATCCCACGATGCCTTTCATGAAAGGTAATCACCTTTTCTGCTCGGTGAGCGGGGCAGAAGAGTCTGGTAGGGCTCCTCAGGGCGAGCGTACGGTGACCGTCTCGACGCATGTACCCATGAAGGAGCTCCTCGCGCTCAGTTCTGAAGAGCAAGGGGGCTACATTCAGGCGGTTCAAGAGAAAATGAGAGGGACGCTTTCTATCTTGGCACCGGAGCTGCATCGAGCGATTCGAACAGAAATGCCTGCTAGCCCTCGTACATTCGAGCGCTTCACTCGGCGTAAGCATGGTTACGTGGGAGGCATTCCGCGCCGGGTCGGGCTGAGGAACTATCAGGGGATTTTTCCCGAACCCATTCTCCCTGGGTTGTATCTGGTCGGCGACTCTAACTTCCCAGGTCAGTCCACCTTAGCGACGGCGGTAGGCGGTCAAAGGGCAGTCAAAGCGGCCTTGCGGCGCTGAGTTTCGCTGGCAGTCAGGCGCTAGACAAAGCTCTGCCCCGGTCAATTTAAATTGAGCGGGGCAGCTAGATTTTGCTCTTATTCTGGTAGAATCACTGCATCGATCACGTGAATCACGCCGTTCGATGCCATGACATCGGTGGCCACTACGTTAGCATTCTTCACCATCACTTTTCCATCACTGACCATGACTGGAATTGCTGTGCCCTGCACAGAGACAAGCTCAGTCTCGCCGACCACTGCAGCCGCCTTGAGTTCGCCAGGGACCACATGATAGGTCAAGATGGCGACAAGCTTTTCCTTATTCTCAGGAAGAAGCAGACTGTCTACTGTTCCCTCTGGAAGAGCAGCGAACGCTTCATTCGTTGGTGCAAAGACAGTAAAAGGACCTTCTCCCTGGAGGGTCTCAACGAGGCCCGCTGCTTGAACCGCAGCAACGAGAGTACTGAAGTCTTCATTAGCAGCGGCTACCGCTACGATATCTCCAAGCTCAGCATCGTCAGCTGCTTCATCGGCAGCGAC
>JAKVCH010000424.1 GCA_022447485.1 Polyangiaceae bacterium
CTTCTTTCCAGTTCAAGCGGCCAAATCCGTGCTCTTGATTCGCAGACATTCAACCGCGTCGAGGTTGAAGACTTCGAGGCAGAGAGCCTCGTCTGGGATAATCACATCAACACATTTCTTCTGTCGTAACTGCCGAATGCTCACTCACTATCAATTTGCATCACAGAAAGACTACGAATGACTAACCACCGTATGAGCTTAATCAGTCTAGCTATGGCCTCTTTGATGGGGTGTTCGAATGAGGACACGCCCCGTATCTCTCAAGAGCAAGCTCAATTGCTTGTCCAAGGCGTAGCTGAGCAGCAATTGAGCATAGCTGTGCAGAATTTTTCGGAAGACACCGAAGAGCTCGCTACTGCTGCCAAAACGCATTGCGTTGCCCCCTCGGAAGCCACTTTGGTTGATCTTCGGCTTGCTTGGGCGACCGCCTCTCAGGCTTGGTACCAGTTACAACTATTCAATTTTGGGCCAGCCACAGCTGATATCGTATTTCCAGAATTCACCTTCATTGATTCGCTGCGTTTGCGCGGCACCGACTACACCGAAACTATCCTCACGACTCAGGAGAACTGGCTGAATTCTGACGAAGTTTTAACGGCGGAATTCTTCTCCGAACTGCGTTTTCAATATGTCGGCCTTCTCTCGACGGAAGTCTCTTTCTTCGCCGAAGACGGGGTCGCTGTCGCTACAGGCGAAGATGATCGTATTTGCCAGATTGCTATGGGTCTCTCGACGGAGCTGGCATCCCGAGCCGAAGAGCTCAGGGCTGGTTGGCTCGAGCCGAATGGTGACTCAGGAGCGTCTTATCTCGAGCTCTTGGTGGATAATGAGTTGCCGGATGGTCGTGACCATCTTGTGGCTCTTCTTTTGGCAGGCTGGGAGTACGCTGACTATTTGGAAAAACGCTCTGTTGTGACGGTGGCGGGGCAGCTGTCACAGACCTCTTGGTCGTTACTGGCGGCGTCGGTCGGTTCGCTGAGAAAGCTGCTCGAAGAAGAACAGGAAGGCAAAAGCATCGTTTCTTTGATGCAAGAGATGGGCGCAAATGCTGACGCAACGGAGCTTGGAGTTATCTTGTCTGATTTGAGCGAGGCTGTGGAAAAGGAAGATGTCCTTGGTTTGAATTCAAGTCTTGCTTCTTTGGTGCACTTTTTTCGTAGTGAGATCCCGCTTGCCCTTGGAATTGATCTAGGGCTGACCATCACTGATGGTGATTGAGCCATCTGTCCTCCTGGGACTTCCCGTGGTCAGTGTCATTGTCTCTCACGTGGCTCTTTTAACTTTGCTCGACGACAGATGAGCAACCTAGAATCCTGAGGGGTCACTTTCCAAGAGTGCTACCTCTTCGGGCGTATTTACGCGTCCCAGTGCCTTGTTTCTATGGGGAAATCGTCCGTAGCGGACGATTATTTCATGATGGGAGCGAGCGTACTTTGCATAGTTTTCGAACACACGATGTTCCGTGGCGAGCTGTTCTTTGGCACGCAATTCGAAAAGTTCTACGCAACGCTCTTGGACTTCAAGCCTTTCGGAGTGCATCAGAGGTAGGTAGCAAAAAGCCTCTCCCTCGTTGCTGAGTTGAGTACACCAATTCATGCTGATCATTTCAAAGCTAAGCTCAAGCGCGCGCTCGTCATTGGCAAAAGCTTCTTTGGATCCACGAAAAATATTTCTTGAAAATTGGTCAAGAACAATGATTGCTGCACAAAGTCCGGTCGGCGTTCGAGTCCAGGATGGGCGTCCTCGCTCTGACAACAAATTGTGCACTGCTGAAAAATGGTCTTTCACTTGCGCATCGAATGCTGGATCTTTTTTAAACCAACGGCTTCTCGTTTCTGAGCTCGCTCTGCCTTGCGAATCTAAAGCGCCGAACCAAAAATCAAGGATATCTTTCTCTGGCGTGTTACCCATGGCTAAGTCTTTCGTGTCTGAGATGTTTAGCTTCTTCTATCTTTTTGCAGCTAATTGAAAAGAGCCAACGTCGATGACGCTGGCTCTCTGATTAAGGTGTGCTCTTGGTCGACACCTTTTCAACTTCCGCGGGTCGAGGCGGGGGGGCTGCGCCGGCAGCGACAAGCTGAATTTCACCAGGTCGCCAAGATTTGTCGAACCACGACTCTAAGGGGCCGTAAAGCCTGAGAAGGCTGAACCAGCCCTTTCCTTCTACAGTTTGTATCCAATTGATGCCCTCTCCTTCAGGGCGCTTGGGTGAAAAGTGAATGGTTGTTGAACCATCCGGATTTGTGAGAGGTTGATCTCTTTGGCTGTTGATAGAAGGGAAAGGGTTTTCTGTTTGTAGCTCAGAGCGAGTTTGAGGATCGTAAACAACGATGGACCAGAATTTTTTCGCGGGAGCATTGGGTGGAAGCTTCAGGGTATAGTGATGGGCGCCGTCAAGGTAGTTGCCCTCTGAATCACGATTGATCAGACCGTACTGCGACCCAATCCCCACCATTTTTAAGGCCATGGCGGGGGTGTTGACCGTTGCTAGGAAAAAGAACATCGCGCGAGCATCCAGGTCTCGTCCTCCAGCTCCTTGATGCTTGAGCCAACGGTAGTCGCCTCCGATAAAAGCCTCTTTCCAGTAGCTATTCTCGTAAAGAAATGCCTCTTGATTCGAGGTTGCGAACGCTAGACTTCGGGCTGTGGCGTTGCCAATGGCTGCGGCCTCTTGCAATAGCCCCTTCTGGGCTTCACTGGGGGAAAAATCTTTACCTTTTTCGATACCAATTGATGAGAGAAAGCCCCGGATTTCTGGTTCAAAGAGTTCGATTGGCTCTCTTTGTACAACGCGGTTCACCTCTTCATAAAAGTGTTCGTCATTTGCATGAATCGTGGAATAGAACTTGCCCTTTGTTGAAAGGAATTCCATTTCCGGTGGCGAATCCGCTTGGGAGAGTGGATAGACCTTGAGGCCTTCTCGAAACATTTTTGCCGCGGCATCGGGCTTGCCATCAACCAGAAACCCTCGAAGAATCAGCCAGTTGATATAACTAGGAGAGCGACTGCTGAAGTAGCCCTCCGGAGGGTCCTCTTGATAGTCGGGGGGGAGAATCAGATATTTGCCTCCTTTTCCTCGGTCTGGACCTGGACCTCCCATATCAGTCACAAAACGAAAGAATGCGTCGTTGACAGTACCGGGCCCACACTGGGGCGGGATCTCCACGACAATTGGCCCAGACTTTTTCAGGTCGAGGATGGATGAAGCGTAGACCGTGTCGGTATTCCCAGTGAGGTAGAGGGGTTGCGAGTCCAGTAAATTATCGAGAAGAACAACCTGATGAGCATCATTCGATCCCACGAGGGGGTGACTGGCTCGCATTGCCTCGAGCGAGGCGGCGGGCATGAAAAGTAAGAATGATTGAATCGCTCGGGAGACGTAGAGGTTCTCCATGGTGAGCTGCACCGTCTTGGGCGATGGGAAACCGTCAAAGAATTCCAATTCCCCAATACGCGTCTTTATCGGAGAAGGGGTCAGGAACTCAGGAGGAATTTTTTCGTTAAACTTTTCTTGAATTTCTTCGACGCTAGCTTTGTATTCAGCTGGGGTGCTGTCTTTCATTTCCTGGGGAGCAACACTCTTGGA
>JAKVCH010000425.1 GCA_022447485.1 Polyangiaceae bacterium
GCTGATCGAGTTGAGCAAGCTCGACGCTCACAACTCGAATCAGCTTAATTCCTCACGGAGTTTTGCTAATGTATTCCTGTGTACTGGTATGATGACATCGAACCAAAACAAGCCCACTATGAAGACAAACACCAACACCGGCTTTAAATTCTGACTTGCAAAAAGACTAACCAGCGCACAAAGAAGAAAGAGACTAGGAACCGGTCCGAGCAGAGGCCGAACGGAAACTTCCGGTGCACCCGCAGGGTAAGTCACCAGCACGGCTGCATAGAGCCAACCACCAGGAACCAGGCTCCCCGTAGCCGGCCGATAGGCAATGAACTTGTCGCCCCACAACCCTAGCAGCCTGAGCCGACTAGACGAAAAAAACAAAGGAGCGGCCCGCGAAACGAACTCCTCGCGCCTACTGGAGCTGGGTGGGCCTACTTTTACTCGCGTGAGCGCCGGAAGCGGAAAGTACATCGTCTAATCAGCCTCCGGATCGTAAACCGTTCGGCTTTTTCCCCAGTTTACCATACCCTTGCTTCCCGAAATAGCTATTGCAAACTGGCCATCCGTGTCATGCAAGCTGTCACCGGACGCTTCATACGAAACGCCTGGTACTCCGACTGCGACTTTAACCTTGCCGTCAGTATCAACTCCAGCGCTAACTATCCCAATACCACCTTGACCACCCACTTTGGTATTACCTTCTGAATCCTGCTCGACGGTGATTCTACCCCCAGCCGAAACATCGTTCTTGATTCTCACGTCAAGGCCCACGTCCGTCTGCTTCGAATCCGTGCTCTCGCCATCATCCGGTGTGTCACCCGCCCCGGTCCTAGTTCCAGTCTTCCAGAGCATCAATTCAGATGCGAAGCCCACTGATTCGTTTGCAACGTCGACCTCTCTAAAGAGGTAAACCTTTCCCCCTTCTACTGGCACTATCGAACCAGCCTCCACTCGAACACCTCCAAACGAAGTGGCAAAACCAATCGCCGAAGACTGCTGAGCATACTTTGTCGTTTCTGGATCACGCGGTTTCGATTGCAACTCCTCTGCATTCTTCGATTCAGCATCTACGGTCGTTGTTCCATCTGTGTATTCTTCCGAACCGTCTTCAAGCGAGGCCACTGTTTCACATGAAGAATCCACGCCACATTGCCCAGCATCCTCCCCCTCCAATCCAACCGGATCCACCGCCTTCAGCACATACCCTGAAACATACGCATAAAGTTGGGGCAGCCCTCCTCCGCGCTCCTCGCTGTGCGCGTCGCTTGCTCCTCCCTCACGCCTGCTCGCACTTCGTGCTGCGCGTGACGTGGGAGGAGTGGCGTTGTCGTTAGCAGGAAAATGAAACGCACAGCTGGAGAGGCCGTGGCCTTCTTCTACTCTGAGGTTTTCCGCGGCTGACATTTCGTGAGGATGTTAGGGCAGTGCTGGGGGCTTGGGAAGGTGAGTGAGTATTTTGATGGAAGAAGCTTTGAAGCGCTGCGCTTTTTTTGAGTCTGATGTGCTGTATCGGCTGCATAACGTGGTGCGGCTTATCAGGCAGCAGCTGTCGTAGCTTGCAAAGCAAGGCTCCGGGCCCAGCCCGAGGCCTCTCTTGCTTCGCTGTTGTTCAGTTATGAAAGAACCGACCTCCATCGTAAAGGCATCATCCTCGGTAGGTTGGCACAGCTTCGACTGAATCGAAGTTCGAACCGGCGATCCTCCCGAAACGCCGATGATAAAGCACAGTGTCTACTACTCGGACAGGAGGTCAAAACTTCATCAGAACCCTCATTCATTGCCAAGCTTTCCTGACGCACATAACCGCATTCTATCAACGCCTTGTGACGTCAATATGGAAACGGCCACTCAGTTCCTCGTCCAGAGGCTTAGGCAATCAACATTTTCGTCCGAGAGGCAAATCTGATGAACCTCCCGAGTGACCTTCAAACTTATACGTTGAGCGCCAGCATCATCGTATTCGCTAAGTATATCGGATTGGCACTTCTCTTGAGCTGGACATCGAACGACCCGAAGAGTGAGCCGCCGCCCGTCGTTGGCGACCAGAACTCCAGGTGAATAGTAGAGGGTTTCCAATATCGGTCGAAACCGAATCGATAACCAGCCTTCAGACTGCACACTGACCCCTTCAACCTTTATCTCTGAGACTGCGTATTCCATTCGCTTCCGAACACACCCAAACAGTGATCCTAAGAGAAGTAAGGCATACGCCCAAAATACAAACTTCATCGCCTTGTTGTCGGTCTTTCCGGTGAGCTCGGATCAGCTGCCTCGAGACTCTGAATATTGCCCCCAAGCTCTCTTGGGGTTTCGAACCCCATCCAATCATCGGCGTCTACATCAACTCCGACAACTTCTTCCACTGTCTCTGATGCCCATGAGGAGCAATTGTTGGTCTCAAGCCACCCTTCATCAACAGCGATCAGCGCTTCTAGCCTCTCCTTCTCACTCTCCGTTATTGAAAAATACCTGCTCGCTTCAGCTTCAGTATCGTCCTCATAGCCATGCCTCACATCCGACTCAAACGGATTCTGGTCGCCTCGAGCATGCACCTTGTCAGCCCAGTCCGGCCAGAGCCCAATCGTGCGAGTTCCATCTTCATCTTTCACTGAAATCCAAGCGTGACCAATCATAAATTCGTGCCCGTCGCCAGCAACTTGAGAATGAATTCCCAGCACCGGGGGATCACGGAGGAACTTTCTCGACGCATCAACCTGAGCACCCACTTCCGCCGTTCTCTGTTCGTTCTGAAGAATTTTTCCCTCGAGTGCCGTAAGCTGCGCCTCGCGCTTCTCATCCTCCTGCTCAGTCGTGGAAGTCGAAATGCTTGAAAGCGCCGCATGCTCCTCTTGCAGAGCGGTGTGCTCCTCTTGCAACTGCGCAAGTTCGACCTCTCCTTGTTCGATCGTCGCACGAGCCTGATCCCCAGCCTCATCCTCCAACCCCAAAGGATCCACATTCTTCAGCACCGCCCCTGAAACATACGCATAAAGTTGGGGCAGCCCTCCTCCGCGCCTTGCTCGCTCTTCGAGCTGCGCGAGCCTTGCTCCTCCCTCACGCCTGCTCGGCCGCAGGCCTGCGCGGGACGTGGGAGGAGTGGCGTTGTCGTTTGCCGGAAGGTCAAACGCACAGCTGGAGAGGCCGTGGCCTTCTTCTACGCTGAGGTCTTCCGCTGCTGACATTTCGTGAAGAGTCTAAGGCAGTGCTGGGGGCTTGGGAAGATGCGTGAATAATCTTGTTAATAGGACCTTTATAGAGCAGCTCGCTTCTGATTTACTCTGTACAATACAACTTATCAGGAGAGGCATCTGTAAAGGACCGTGCAGTTGGGCTCAAAAAACGGCATACCAGACAGCGGCCCCTTGGGCCTTCTAACGACCTAGGGATCACATTCTCCTTAATCGTGCGCAAATACCCGACGCGAAAATTCACTCGGCTCGTCGCCCCACTCTTCTGAAATTGTATGGGTCGATTGCTGCATAGCAAACCCCCGCTCGCCGCACTTTCGTATAATCTTCCAGGCGACTCCCAGGTCTCTGAATCTAATGTCTGGCGAGTAGGTCAAAGCTATTCCAAAACAGTCGAAAACAGA
>JAKVCH010000426.1 GCA_022447485.1 Polyangiaceae bacterium
TTGATTTCCAGTGTTTCTCGGTTGTAGCGACTCCCATTGCACGCGTCGCACTTGACGTAGACGTCGGGGAGGAAGTGCATTTCAACCCTGGTCACCCCATCGCCTTGGCACGCTTCACAGCGACCCCCTTTGACGTTGAAAGAGAAACGTCCTGGCTTATAACCTCGCGCTCGAGCATCCGGAACGCCGGAGTAGACTTCTCGCAAGTCACCGAAGATCCCCGTGTAAGTGGCTGGATTGGAGCGGGGCGTTCGTCCGATCGGAGCTTGGTCAATGCTAATGACTTTATCTATTTGCTCGAGGCCATCGATGCTCTCACAGGGGCCAACCCAGCCTGAGGCGCCATAGAGTCGGTTACGAGCTGCTGCTAAGAGCGTATCGACGATCAGGCTGCTCTTGCCTGAGCCACTAACGCCTGTGACCGCCACCAAGACACCCAGGGGTACTTGGACGCTGACATTCTTTAAGTTGTGGGCGCTGGCACCAGTAATTTTGATCTGTTTTCGAGGGGCAACCTTTTTTCGTTTGGGCAAAGGGAGATGCTTCTCGTAACTCAACCAAGGTCCTGTGATCGAGTGAGCAGAGTCGATGATTTCTTGAGGACTGCCTTGGGCGACGATCTCACCGCCGTGGATGCCGGCCTGGGGCCCGATGTCAACAACATAGTCTGCCTCCAGGATTGCATCTCGATCATGTTCCACGATAAGAACACTATTTCCCTTATTGACCAGTCGTCGGACAGCGGTCAGAAGGCGGCGATTGTCACGAGCGTGGAGGCCGACAGATGGCTCGTCCAGAACGTAAAGGACGCCAACCAGAGACGCTCCGATTTGAGTGGCGAGACGGATGCGTTGTCCCTCGCCTCCAGAAAGGGTTGCCGCGGCTCGGTCAATGGAGAGGTAGCCTAGGCCGACATCGAGTAGGAACCCTAAACGATCGCTGATAGCGCGCAAAAGCGGAGTCGCTACTGCAGTATTTCTACTGTTGAAATTCTCCTCGGAGGCGAGGGTGTCGAGGGTCGTTTTTAGGCGGTCGAGAGGCAAATGTCCGAGGTCGCCTAAGGTGAAATCGCCTACTTTCACGCTGAGAGCCTCAGGCCGTAGTCGTGTGCCGTTGCAGCTGGCGCAGGGCTGGGAGGAGAGAAAGCGGCCTAGGTCTTCTGGGCCGATAGCACCTTCTTCTAACTCTTCGCCCTCCAGTCTGTTGGCGTACTCCTCATCTTCCAGCATGGCCGTTAGATGGGGAATGATACCTTGGTACTTCCCCTCTTGACCCCACAGGATCGCATCTTGTTTTGCCTTCGAAAGCTTTTCCCACGGCTTATCTGGATCGATTTTTAGCTTTTTTACAACAAGACGTACCTCCGCTGCATTCGCTTCAGAGCCTCGGCGTCCAAAGGCTGCAACTGCCCCTTCACGAAGGCTTCGATCGGGGTCTGGTATAATTCGTGATGCATCGACACTGGCTCTTTTTCCTAGGCCTTTGCACTCTGGGCAAGCACCGTGCGGGGAGTTGAATGAGAAGAGTCGAGGTTCGAGAGGCGGCAGGGTGATACCATGCTCCCAGCTCACCAAGCGCTCACTCATTACATGAGGGCTCGAGCCATCCATCAAGTCGAGAAGGACTGTGCCTTCTCCAACTTTCAAAGCCAACTCAACGGAATCTGTGATGCGTCCCTTAGCATCATCGCGCACCACGATACGATCGATCACTACGTCAAGATCATGAGGCACATCGGGGTCAATTTCTACATCTTCACCGAGATCTAGGTTTTCTCCATCGACTCGAGCTCGAACAAATCCAGCACGGCGCAAACGGACTAATTCCTCCGAAAGGTCACTTTCTTCTTCCCGGACGACCCGTGCCAAAATTATAATACGTGAGCCTTCTTCTCGCTCGAGGATCCAGTCGACAATTTCTTGAACCGTGTAGGCGTGGAGTTCTGTGCCATCGATAGGGCAGTGTGGTGTGCCGATGCGCGCATAGAGTAGCCGGAGGTAGTCAGATATTTCTGTGACGGTGCCGACGGTCGAGCGCGGGCTTTTGCCCAGAGCTTTCTGTTCGATGGCGATTGCCGGGCTGAGGCCTTCGATGCTTTCAACCCTCGGTTTGGGTAGTTGATCCAGAAATTGCCGGGCGTAGGCTGAGAGGGACTCTACGTAACGTCGCTGCCCTTCCGCGTAGATGGTGTCAAAGGCGAGAGACGACTTGCCGGAGCCGCTGGGGCCTGTAATCACCACCATCTGATTTCGCGGCAGCGAAATGGTGACGTTTTTCAGGTTATGCTGATTTGCTCCCGAAACGACGAGATTCTCCATCATACGCGCCGCTCTAGCACAGGAAGGTGTGAATGGGGCCTCTGAGCGCAGGGAGGCGAAGAGAATCACGAATTCATCGCCCCTCGCGTATTGCTCCGAGGTAAAGGTTCAACTAGCGTTCCGCTCGACGTGCGGGCCTATAGCTCAATCGGTCAGAGCCCCCGGCTCATAACCGGGTTGTTCCTGGTTCAAGTCCGGGTGGGCCCACAAAAGCGGAAATTCCGCAGACCGTGCTGAAATTCAGCAAAATTCATCCTTCCCCGCAAAGATCAAGAGCATCAAGTGAGTTTTGAATCGCAAATTGAAACCCTAAAATCGTTGACGCTTCTTGATGGGCGTATCGTTGACCTCAAGGCGACCCTTGAGGTCGAAAGAGCTGGAATCGATGAAAAGTCTCAACGCCACGCGGCGTTGGCGATTCGCTCAGACAAATTAGAAGCCAAAATTGCGGAAATGGAGTCCACGAAGGGCGACCTCATCGGCGAGCAAAGGCAACTGGGTGCTCAGGTTGAGAAATCCAGAGAAAAGCTGGCTCGGGTGCGCAATGAGAAAGAGGCAAATGCCGTGCAACGGGAGCTCGAGGAGCTGCGTCGACTCTCCCGAGAGCGAGAGAGCGAAGTGCAGCAGTTAGCCGGGTTTATCGAAGAGGCTCGAGGCGACCTCACAAAGGTTGTTGTTGAGCGCGACGAGGCTGCACAGCAAGTGGGCGATACCGAATCTGAGGCTGTGACAAAAGTCAGAGCCCTCGAAACGGAGTTTCACGACATTACTCGCAAGCGTGACGAGGCTCTCTCGGGTCTGGGCGGCGTTTTGCGCCGGCGCTACGAGACCATAGTAAAAATTCGCGGTACCGCCGTCTCGTCGGCAGCGCAAGGACGCTGCAAAGCCTGTCATATTGAGTTGCCACCGATGATGTTTCAGAAGCTGATGCAGCGTCGGGAGCTAGATTATTGTCCCAATTGTCATCGTATCCTCTATTTCGAGCCAGCGGTGGTCAGTGCGCCTGAGGCAGACGATGCTGAGAACGAGTCGGCGGCGGCCGACGAGAGCTGAGGGAGAAGCCTTGACGGCGCTTTGTTTGGGTGACGGGGTGTCTTAGACGCTCTCTCTTCTCAACTTGACGAAGCTTCGACCGTAGATTTCTTCTGAAGCCGGTTCATGGTTGCGCCGTCGGGTGCTCGGGTTAAGCTGCCGGCGCTGTCCAATGCTTTTTCTCCGCGAGTTGTCGGGGGGATCCA
>JAKVCH010000427.1 GCA_022447485.1 Polyangiaceae bacterium
AGACAAAGCATTGGAAGATGCTGCGGTTTTCCAGAGGAAATATGGGGCACGAAAGCCAAAGCAAGCTGCACAGATTGGAATCGCGATTGCCGCTCATTACGGCGACAAGGGTGAATGGAATCAGGTGCGGAAGTCTTTCGCTAAGTCAATGAGACTGATTGATCGCTCGGCGCCTCTCGACGTTCGTATGCAGGCCCATACCTTGTTGGCCCGGGCTCTGACGAAGCTGAAGTCGAAAACTGCTGCCGATAGAGAGTACCGGAAGGTCATCGGCTTGTGGAAAGACCCAGCCAAGTCTGCGAAGGCAATCCAAGATGCAGGTGGCGGTAATCGAGAGCTCGGCCGAGCTTTGGAATCTGTCGGCGAAGCCCTCTTCTACTTTGCCCAACTTGAGAAGGCGAAGGCTGATGCCATCGAATTCCCCAAGTACAAGGGTAAAAAAGACAAGGAAGGCATTACCAAGTATATCGGTACTAAGGTTAAAGACTGGTACACAAAGAAGCGAGATGCCATTAAGAAGGTCTCGGCTGAGTATGGCAAAGTTGTGGCGCTTCAGCCCGTTCCTCCACCACGTTGGGTGATTGCGGCTGGTTCTCAAGTTGGTCAGATGTGGGGTAAGTTTGTGAAGGACTTCCGTTCTGCTCCGATTCCGAAGGAATGGGAAAAAGACTACGAAATCCGCACCGCATATTACGCCGGGCTAGATGAAGCTTCTGAGCCGTTTAAGATTCAAGCGAAGGGTGCTTATCAAATCTGTCTTGGTTACTCGGTGAAGTATCAGTACTTCGACCAATACTCTCGCGCCTGCGAAGAGTGGTTGGCCGATAACTACAAGGCTGAGTTCCACTTGATTGATGAATTTAGCGGCTCTCCAAATAAGGTGAATAACCCTCTCGAAGAGCAGGCTTTCCCCTTGGAGCTAGGTGGCGAACCCGTAGCGGTGAAGCCCAAGATCAGCGAAGAAGAGAAAGCAAAGATGAAACAAGAGGCAGAGGCTGCTCAAAAGAGCAAGTAATCCAGGTCGAGAGGAGCGCTTCCTTAATGAGGAGGCGCTCCCTGACCGACCGAATGGAGTAGGATCATGAAGAAAATCCAAAGTTTTGCGGCACTCAGTCTGGTATTCACAGCTGTTGCATGTGGTGGCGGTTCAGCCACCGGTTCTGCTGGCGTCAAGGACGCGAGTGGGCTGAAAGATAAGTCAGGAAACGCTGTTTCTAAGAAGGCGTTGGCTGGTTACAAGACTGCGCTGACTGCTTTTGAGCAGCAAGACGGCACAGGCCAGTGGTCGGAGGCTCAATGTGCGAAGGTGGCTTCGGAGTTCGAAGCCGCATCGAAAGAGCAGCAGTCGGCTGGCGGGAAGGCTCTGCCTGAGGCAGCGTACAACGCCGGGCTTTCTTATCAGCGTTGTGGCGACGACGAAAAGGCGAAAAAGAAATTCGTCGAAGCCGGGAAGATCGATAAGAATTTCCATCGAGCGCGGGCTCAGTTGGCTCTCTACGAGAACAAGGAGACGGGCAATATAGATAAGGCCATTAAAGACCTTGACCAGATTATTCGCGACGCGAAGTTTCAAAATGTCGAGGCTTTGGTTAGTCTGGCTGCCTTGCAGATGGAGCGAAACGGTTCAACTGGCGGGGCAGGTTGTGATAGCGACTTGGCTTGCGCGAAGTTGAACCTGCAGCGTGCGCTGGCGTTGAATGATAGTTTCATGCCTGCGTTCAATCAGCTTTCTCTTTACTACCTGAACCTCGCTCGAGGGACTCAGGGAAAGAAGAACGATCTGGTCGTCGCCGGAAGTAAGAAGGTGCGTGTCAACAAGCAGCGTCTCGACTTGGCAGCGCTCGTTGCTTCCCAGGCGACAAAGAAGAACGCTAATTATGCGCCTATCTATAACACGACCGGGCTCATCTTGGTGTCTGCCGAGAAGTACAACGGTGCCGTGAAGGCGTTCGGGCGAGCCAGGAGTCTGAATCCTAAGTTCTTTGAGGCTCAAATGAACTACGCGGCGGTGAACCTTTCTTTCCGAGGTTTTGCCGAGGCCGAGAAAGCATATCGGGCAGCTATTGCTTTGCAGCCGAAGACTTATGAGGCTCATCTCGGGTTAGCCCTCGCGTTGCGTGGCCAAATTAACTTTGAGAATGCTGAGAAGTTCACTGCAGAAGCTCAGAAGCACCTCGAGGAAGCAAAAAAGATAGCGCCGAAGAGGCCTGAAGCTTACTACAACGAAGCCATTCTCACCGAAGAGTTTCGAGCGAAGCGAGCCGGAGAAGGGCTTGACTCGATCAAGCAGTGGGAGGCTCAAATCGCTGTTTACGACACGGCAATTGCTCAATATGAGTCTTTCATCAAGAATGCTGGTTCCAAAGAGGTGTTCAGCGAAGCGGTGAAAGTTTCGAAGAGTCGTGTTCAGGATATCAAGGATACCCAGGACTTTCTTCGGGAGAATATTCAGTTTGCGGCAGAAGATGCAAAGATGAAGGCTGAAGAAGAAGCCCGTAAGAAGGCCGAGGCTGAAGCGGCGGCTGCCGCGCCGCCGGCCGCTGCGCCCGCTGGTGGGGCTGCGGCACCTGCTCCAGCGGCACCTGCTCCCGCAAAGTAAAATTAGTTCGCGTCCTTTAAGAGGGCGCGAACTTTCCTTTTATACTACAATAAATTCCAATCTCTTGGGCGATGCGAACGCATTCTCTTGATCATCGCTCCACCCCTACTGTAAACGCATAGATACGAGGCACCCATGATGGCTTTGAAGAAAATCGCAATATTCGCATTCGCAGCAACGTCGGCTCTGGCCTTTGTTTCAACCGCATCTGCGGAGGAAGAAGGTTACGGCTATGAGTTCGATGATGATCCATTGAGCGCTGGCGGCTTTGGTCCCAATGATAGTCGCATTCGTGTGCGTCGTGGAGCTCAGCGTTCCACTTTGATTAAGCCTCGCACTGAGTTTATTGCGGAACTTTTGAAGTCCGTAGAGAACCTTTGAGTTTTTTTGGTGTCTGAGATTTGGAGGGAGAACTTTCCCTTCTCATGCTGAGGAAGACCGTCCTCTGCCTCTGGATACCTCCCCTGCAAGTCTACCTTTTCCTATAGAGACAAATGTCAAAAGCTGTTCTTACATTCACAATTACTCAAGAAGGTGGCGCTGCGCGCACCGAAACGGTGAGCCAAGACATCATCAAAGTCGGCAAGGACCCGAATAGCCACCTAAGCGTCGACGATGAACTCGCCTCTCGCATGCATGCGGTGGTTGAGGTGGGTGGAGTCGATGATATTTCAATTATCGACTTGGGTAACGAGCCTGCGACGCAGGTGAATGGAGCTCCCGTCAGTAAGAGCAAGTTGAACGTCAACGACGTGATTCTTATTGGAAAGACTTCGATTAAGCTAGATAGCGTTGCGGCGGTAGGAGCCCAGGCTCAGCCGGCAGCGGCTCCGCCAGCGGTTTCGTCCAATCCCTTTGCGGCTGGCGGTGCAGGTAGCAACCCATTTGGCGCGCCGGCCGGAGGCGCAGCTTCCAATCCTTTCGCCTCACCAGGCGGAGCCGCACCG
>JAKVCH010000428.1 GCA_022447485.1 Polyangiaceae bacterium
GGTAGGCATTGTATTGCTCAAAAAAATAGATTTGCCCGCCTAAAGCACAAGTCAAAAGCAGGAGGAATGCGCCCTGAGCAAACCAACGCACCCAACCTCGACGCCGCGCGCTTGCCAACAAGAGGCTTGCCCAAAGTAGAAAGGACTCCAGAATAGCCGCGGCATAAGTACCAAAGTCCCACAGCTGCCAATCCTCAAAACGCTCAGCCCGCAATCGGTAGTCGAGGGCCAAGACAGCTGCCAGGGGTAAGAAGAGAACCAGGACGGCCAGACCCTTCCGCACAGGCGCCCAAGCTCTCAGCCGCTTGACAGGCCAGGAAAACGAGGAAGAAGGGGAAGCAGACGTCACGGACAATTCTCGGAATTTTTGAAGAGACAGCGCCCTTGAGCTACTTCGATTGTGGCGGAGAGCAGAGCGCGTCGAGAGGCGAAAGTTCGCCTTCTAGCGTCTTCAACGCCTCTTGCAAACTCTGACAAAATTCTCGCTGACGCTCACCACAAGAAGGAAAGAGAGCCCGGCGTGGCTCAAGCTCTAATTGTAAATGAATCGCGTCGCCGCCAAGGGTCTCTAGGTAGGGCGTACCCCATTCCGCAATGACAATAGCACCGTCGAGACGTTGGGAACTCAAGCCCAATTCATAAACTTCATCATCTTCAGAAAGACGATAGAGATCACAATGATAGACAGGTGGGGTCGTCTCATATTCATTGACAAGGGTATAGGTGGGACTCGTCACTCGCTCCTCTTCATCAAGACCCAAGCCATAGAGTAAAGAACCACTCAAATAGGTTTTCCCGGCTCCTAGGTCACCCGTGAGAATGACAAGGTCGCCAGCGCGTAAGAGCGAGGCCATCTCTCTTGCTAAAATTTCCGTTGCTCGATGAGACGGCAAGGAATATCCACAGATCATCTCTTCTTTCATCATAGCTCTACTTTGGCGACGTCGGTTACTTTCCCGGGTGCCTTCAAATCATTCGGAGGATTCATGAAGTTCCTTCAACTCGAGCTGTCGTGGCAAGATCTGACTTCCGGCAAACCCCCGGGCAGAGGTGGTAATTAAGTCTGCTTCTACCTTCAGGAGAGAGTTCCTCAGCTGTTGATGTACCTGACGTACCTTCGCTGTATCTGTAGCATCTTGGCCACTGAGACTCTTGAGGGCACCTTTTGCTAAAACGCCCACATCCCGACCCAAGGCTGAATACCAATTCGCACCTCGCTTGAGCGGCTGAGTTTCATCGGAAGAGTACTTTAACTCCAAGGGAGCGTTGCGTCGTGCTGGAAAAGAGCCACTGCGAATCTCATAAGCCTTCCAGCCGAAAGCAGACGCCGGCGTTGTCCTTAAGCCGAGAACCACCTCAGGAGCAAAACCCAGCGCCCGGGCATCACCGAGCCAACGCTGAGCACAGGGCGCGTCCATCAAAAGAGCGATGCGAGAGATTCCTTCACTTTTCCAGTGGAGCAGTCGCTCATGAGCTTGTTCCTCTGCTTGGAACGAAAGGCAATCGCCCTGCCCTTCCACCACCTGCATGTCCGAAAACCGTCGCTGAAGGAACTCTCTCTCTGCGGAGCTCTTTAAGCTGGCGAGAAACGCATAATCACTCAAGGAGGCGTCAGGCTCTTCAAGGAGTATGACCGGAATATTCTGCTCTTTTGCGTAAGAGCTCGCTTGGTTGGCATCTTCTTTGGAAAAGCCAGCCACTAAAATCGAAGCCCCCAGACCACTGAGTACTCCGAGGGCGGCCGTCGTGGATTTTCTTCGTTCTTGGGCGATGAGGCGAACCGCTTGCACATCCGTCAATTCCTGAGACTTGCCTCTGCTGGTTCGTAGTTGCCGCATCAGGCCCATGGCAAACTGAATACTTCTCTGATTATCAACTTCCCCTTCGGCGCCAACGACAATGCCGATCGTCCGTCCGGCAATTTGCATTTCATCGGCGGCAAGAGCCGCCAAGAGCGATAGCTCATCTCCAAATTGTCCAGCCCTCAACCAACTGGGGGCCATGGCTAAAAGTTCCCGCGCCTCTTGCGGCTTCTCTTGTAAGATGATCCGTTGCGCTAACTCCTCCACGAGACGACGATAAAGAAAGTCATCAGCCGGATGTCGTGACGCTTCCTCCTCGGCAGCGCTCTTTTTACGAACGATCGACAGTAGAGTCGGTAAATCGACCCGGGCGAGAAAACCAGGCACTTCGCCCGCAGCCGCCGCGTTCACCTGTCTTCCCTCGACCAACCAATCCCGCATTCCGTCCACGGCCAGTGAGTATTGCTTTGCTTCCAGGGCGGAAAGGACAAGCTCTCGTTCTGCCAGCAAGCGTGAGCTTTCCGATAAATACTTGCCGCGCATGGGCTCAAGGATATTCAAGGCCTGCTGCGGTTGGCCTTGCTTTCGGTAAAGCCGAGCCGACTCCACCTTCACATCGTCCAATACCCTGCCTTTCGCTCGCGCCGCCAGCTCCTCCAACTGTCGGCGAGCCGCACCGAGTCGCCCCTCTTCGATAGCGATCCAAGCAAGCATCAAATCTGCTCTCTCACGGCTCCGCGTCTGGGGATAGGTGGAAATATAGCTCTCTAAATCAGAGCGCATGGCCAAACGTTCCGCCCGGGAACTCACAGCCCAGCGATCCTCCAAAGCCGTCAGTTCCTCTTGCTCCTCCAAGCTGCTCGCGGCATGAGTGGCAGCAGCGTTCCTCAGGCCCTCTTTTTTAGCTGAAGAAAGGCAAGACCCCAGACATCCGGCCAAGCCTAATAAGGAGAGCAATCCTCGTCCTCGAAGGAAAAGAAGATCAAAACGACAAGCTGGAAGAAAAGGACGTATTGTCACGCTGCTCTAGGTAATGCCAGAATCAAGCCGAAGAACCAAACCCCAGTCTGCGAGACTTCACTTTACTCGCGTTGATGGCTGATTTTTGTTTTTTTCCTCATTGAACCATGAAACCGCAACATGCTTTGAAGAATCAGCCTGCTCGTACTCGTTTTGGGGCAGGTCTTGCCGCCTGCGCCCTCTTCTTGTGGAACCTCTGCCTCTATCAAGCCAGCGTATTTCACCTAGGCTCGTTTCGTGGCATCTATTCATTTTGGCAGCATCCTTTCTTGGAGGGGGGGACTTGCCTCCTTGTACTGACCGGCCTTCTTCTTTCTCGCAGCCTGCTCCGCGGCCTGCGTGCTGGGATCACTGGGCTAGCAGTGAGCTATATCGCAGCCGTTGAGGTACTCTGTGGCTATTCTTTTTTCTCACCACTTTCCCAAGATCAACGAGCTCTCCAATTTTCTGCCATTTTTCGCGGCGGCTGGGGTGGTTTTCCTTTCTTTAACTTAATCTTCCTGTGGGGTATCGCCCTGCTAGCTCTTCTCGCCTACCAGCTCGCCGAGTCGGCACTCCAGCCCGCAGATGATCAAGTAAAGAACAAAGCGTCTCTGATGCCACGTCTCCTCCCTCCACTCCTCGCCTCAGCGACCCTCTATTTTGGCGTACGAGCCCTATTAGGGTATTCGACCGGCAGCGATACCCTTTAAAGTTCGCCCCTTGCTCTTACCGAG
>JAKVCH010000429.1 GCA_022447485.1 Polyangiaceae bacterium
AAGAATCGCGTCGGGCATCGGCGGAGGGCCTATTCGAGGCGGAGAAATTTGAATTACGGCCAGGCGAAAGGGTGCGAGCCTTGGCAATGGCAGGCCGGCTCCAGGAAGCTCGGAAGTTGCTTGCCTCGATTGGAGCAGGCTCGGAACGGGCCCAACTAGAGGTCAAGCTCGATCTACAGGAGGCGTTCGAAGAGCAGAGTTGGCCGAGCCTCTTGCGTAAAATCAAGTTGCTCTTACCGGGCGATGAAGCACCTTTTTTCTTTCGCTCGGCCTACATCTACGCATTGATTGAAGGGCGTGATTATTCGACCGCAGACGTTGAGTTAATGCGTCTCTCCCAGCTTTCAGAGAAAAAGAAGGCGCCACTTTATCCCCAACTAGCCTCTCTTGTGCAGGTTGCAATCGCCTCACCTTCCCTGCGGCAATTGGGGCGATCCGAGACTGGACGCGTAGAGACCGGACGCTTAGAGACAGGCGATGCAGTAGCAGTGAGTGCCGCAGAACCGAGGGCCGCAGCAGAGGACGAGCCGCTGGCCCCGACTTCCCGACCATCTGAGCCAACTCAGAAGGTCAAGAAGAAGGAAGCTAAGCAAAAGGACAGGGCGGGGGGCTCTTCAGCGCAGGGCGTCGAGCCCCAGAGTCTGACTCAAGCAGAGGCGCTGAGTACTAAGGCTGATACTCTTTGGAATCATGGGGACCATCAGGGCGCGGTCGAACTCTATCGGCAGATCGTTCAAGCAATTGGAACCAAGCATTTCATCGGCCAAAGGGCAGCCGCTCGCATTGCCCATGTGATCGACACACAGAAGAAGTAAAGTAGAAAGTATGAGCCATCATAAATTTTTCGGTGATTCTAAGTCATTCATGCGCCGCTGGGGTTGGGTTGTTGTTACGACGATCGCCATTTTACCCTCAGGTCTAGCGTGCGAGAGCCGGCGTGAAGCTGGCATGACGAGCGCAGTAAAAGACACGACTGAATATGTGGCAACGATTCGTCTGGGTGGAGGGATCTCCGAAGGCGCGATGGAGCCGGGCTTCTTTCCAAGGCCCTCTCAGTCCACCTGGCTGGGACTCTTACAAACGCTCAAAGACCTAAGAGAAGACCCCCTGGCAAAGAGTGTCTATGTGGAGTTAGGAAGCAGCGCGGTTGGCTTTAATCTGGCCATGGACTTCGGCAAGGAGCTGGGGCAGCTGCGCGAGGATCAAAAAGTTATCTGCCACGCCCATGCTCTCGATAACGCCATGGTTCTTGTGACCCAACAGGGCTGCGATGAAACCTGGGTGACAGCCAGTGGCGAGGTGGCAACGGTCGGGATCGGTGCTGAACTGAGCTACCTGAAGGGCGCCTTCGATAAAGTCGGCGTGCAGGCCGATATGTTGGCGATGGGTAGGTACAAAAGCGGAGGCGAAGCCCTCACGCGGACCGAGCCCTCCGAGGCCTCCTTAGGCAACCTGAAAGAAATGCTGCGTCGCTTGCGCCTTGAGTGGTTGAAGGTCGCCAGTAGCAAGAACCCTGCGCTAGAAGCTAGGCTAGAGGACGGGCCCTGGACGCCCCTCCGTGCTCAAGAAGTTGGGTTGATCACCCATGTTGGTTTTCCTGACGAGGCCTTAAGTGCCGCTAATCAGGCTGCCGGCCCCAAAGAGCTGAAAGAGAGAGTTGTTTTCGGCCCCGGTATGGAGGGTGCAGAAGGGGGCCAGTTGGCTGACTTAGTGCGCCTACTGGCCGGCAGTCGCTCTGAGTCGACCGAGAAGAAGGTGGTGGTCCTGCCAGCTCTGGGGAGTATTACGATGACGTCCTCGAGTCCTTTCGGAGAGAGCGATGGCATCACTGCTAGTGGCATGACAAAAGCGATTCAAAGGCTGCGAGAAGATGAATCTGTCGCGGCATTGGTTGTGCGCATGAATAGCCCTGGGGGTTCGCCGCTAGCGAGTGACTTGATCTGGCGAGAGTTGATGCTGACTCGCGAAAAGAAGCCAGTCGTGATCTCCATTGGGGGAATGGCAGCCAGTGGGGGCTATTATATTGCCAGTGCAGGGAATCGTATTATCTCATCTCCGACAGCGATTGTCGGTTCGATCGGCGTGTTTGGAGGTAAGATTGTTCTGGGTGGGGCTCTCGAAAAAGTCGGCATCACCAGTTATCCAGTTCCTGCAAGCGACGACCCAGTCGCGGGTCAAAGGGCCTTGTACTTGTCGACCAATCGAGTTTGGGACGATGCCAGTCGCGAGAAAATTCGGCAGTCGATGCGGCGCATTTATGATCTCTTTGTGGAACGAGTCGGTGAAGGCAGGAATCAGAAGCCAGAGACCATCTATCCTCATGCAGAAGGCGCAATCTTTTTAGCGACCGAGGGGCTCGATTTGGGCTTAGTCGACGAGTTGGGAGGATTGAATCGTGCTGTTGCTGTGGCGAAGGAATTGGCCGGCTTAGGAGAGGATGTGCCTGTGCAGCTCGACGGCGGCGTCGAATCTGTTTTGGAGGCGCTTTTACTGGGACCTGGAGCTTCGGCTAGTGAAGTACAGGTAGCGCTCAGGCGCTATCAGCAGCAGATGCTGAGTGCCGAGAGTTTGCTGCCTGGCACTTTTGCCCGGCAGACTTTAGCGCCTTTCGAAGCCGCAATCTCACCGATGCTCCAAGGCGAAAGTGTGGTGGCGGCCTTGCCTCTTGTTTTGGAGCTTCATTGAAGCCAGGGCGCTTCAGTACCCAGGACTAGTCGTAGAAGCGCATCGATGCATACACCGTCCATGGCGAGGCACCGTATTCACTCCTTAACACGGGAGAGCCAGAGTCGGTGTTCGGAGCCCGTCCCCAGGGGATGAATGAGTTGAGATCCAGGCTAAAGTTGTCGGAGTAATTCCAGGTTCCGCCCACAGAAGCCAAGCCGGATCCATCTTCTCCCGAGACGACTCCATAGCTGTAGGCTGAAAATGATTCATTGATGGTCAGATTCAGAGATGTTGCGATCTCCTGTTGCCCTACGCTCTGAAAGTCGCCGCGTAAAAATCGTGCCTGCCAGTCGCTCTCTAAGAGCTCCGCTTCTTGGTCTGGAATATCACTCAGGCCAAAGCCGTTGAAATGATACTCGGTCAGCCAGGTCAGACCAGAAAGGAGCTGAAAGGTATAGGAGCCTCCGACGACAGCTTTTATCACCGTGGAGTTGGCAATCTGAGCCTGAGGGACACCCCGGCCGTCGGTGAAGAAAAATCCAAATTCGCCATGGAATTCGGCATCGAGTAAGGCCATGGAAGTCGAGAGCGCGGCCATCCAGTCTTCGCTGCGTTTCCCTCCGAGGAATAAAAAGTCGATATCGCCGAAAGTTGGCTGAATGCGTCCCAAAAATGCGCCGTTCGAAAAGTCGCTCTCAGCCGCCGCGGTGAAGCCGAGGGCGACTTGGTCGAAAGCTTGCCATTCGATATCAAAGGCATCCACGCCCGACTTCCATTCTTGGTCGACTTGAAATGTCCCAAACGGCGCGAGCACATCCACCACGGTAAAAAAGGTGGCGCGACCAAACCCTATCGCCTGTCGCCCCAG
>JAKVCH010000043.1 GCA_022447485.1 Polyangiaceae bacterium
ACGGCTTGCGTCACGATGATGACGAGGGGGAAAAGACTCAGGCTGATGCGGGTGAATAAAGTACCGGGCACTAAGAAGTAGATGCCGACACTGAGGACCAAACCCGCGATGGAGTCCGTGGCAGAAAGCCATTGGTCTTTGCCGTTTTGCGACGAGGCGATGGCACCAAACCCTAGGCCAACAATACCCAGTCCAGGTAAAAGAGTGAGACGATCGAGCCCTTCTCCTTGGAGGGAAAGGGTGCCAAGGGCGCTCAACACGCAGGGACTACTCAGCAGTAAAAGACTGAGAAGGTTACTCTCGCGATGAACTCTTGCCGTCTCCACAGCCAGGCGTTGAGCTTCTACACCAAACTTCGGTTGGTATTCGCTGGTGGCGCCTTCAATTTGCGTGAGTAAACGCGCATAAATCAAAGAGCTGCTCATAGCGCCCAGGAGAAAAAGCAAAATGCTGCCGACCGTACTGTTGAGCGTTGCTGAAGAAGAGGCCGAGAAAACTTCACGCCCTGGCGTGAGCCAGGCCGCTATGAGTCCCCCAAAAGCGGCGGGTAGTAGGGTTGCTGCCGTGCCACTGTGCACGAAGCCTGAGGGGCTAGTCCGGGGAGTCACCTGAGAAATGGGTGCCGAGCTTGCCGCGGCGGCAATGATGGTTCGCGCTTGCCATCGAAGACTCGTGACTTGCAAAAGAGCCCCCATCAGAAATACAAGAGCGCCAGGCAAGAGCGCGAGACCAGAGCGCCAGGCAAAAACCAGAGCCACCCCGAGCTGTGCTGCCAAAACGAGCAACGAGTGATGACGCTCGGAGAATAGGTAGTTCCGCTCTTCTCTTTGAATCGCGCGCAAGGCAAGCTCTCCTTCACGGAAGCTTGTGAGGAGTCTTTTGCTCTTGAGGTTGAGCAGGGGCGCAGTCATGAGTGCGACTGCGTATATGCCGTATAGGAGGTGAGAAACCCTCATGAATTTCGTTCAAGTAGTGAAAGCGCCTAATTAATCATCAGTCGGGCAAATGGTACGAGAAGAGGCTAAGAAATTCCGATTATCTCTTGGCTAGAACACTACGTTCAAACTCTCTCCGGAGAGGAGTGCGCGTTGTCTGCGGTGCACACTATCCGCCGTCGCAGCAGCGACCCGGAGGTCTTACACCACTCCAGCAAGCGCAGCAAGCTCTTGATTTACCGAAGCGGGGCCTTTTGTGCTGACGCTTCAGTCCAATCAGGAACCTCAATTCTCTGAAAAAAGGCGCAATTTCGCCCTAGCTCTTTTGACCCTAGCTCTTTTGACCCTAGCCCTTGGTCTGCATGACCATGAGGTGATACTTGGCGAACTCGTTCTGTCCGAGGGTGAACATTACCTCGGCAAGCAGGCGATAAGGAGTGGTTTCGTCGGCGACGACGACGGCTTCAGAATAACTGGGGTCTTCGCCCTTTCGCTGTCGAATCAGTTTATCTGTCTTTCTTGCTTCCTGCAGAGCATTACCGAGAGGGGCAATGTACAGGTCGTTAGGGCCGCTGCGCTTGTTCTTCGCGCCCGCTCCAGTTTGGGTCATTGATTCGCGGCTGGGTAGGGTCACCACTCGATTATCGCCCACGAGAATTTGAGTCTTTGAGACTGTCACCATGACGCCTTTTTGGGTCGCCTCGGAGCGCAGAACAGACACCGGTAGGCGAAGATCGTCACTCTGGGGAATCGCGCCGGCCGACTCGCCCAAGCTCTTGAGCAAAAAGACCAAAATAATGGTCATGATATCGAGCATAGCGGTGATATTCAGAAAGTTAATTTCTGGCTCCTCTGCGTTGCGTCGAATGGCGCGGCGGAGTGCTGCCTTGTATTCAGCTGTACTGGCTTTCTCTTCTGGAGCAGACATAAGAATCCCTTACTTTGCCATGGTGAAAGAGACGTTATCAAAGAGTACGCCTTTCCCATCTGGAGTTGAGCGGAGAGCGTCAATCACGTTAATAATTACCTGATATTCGATGCCTGGGTTGGCGCTCAGTTTAAATTGGCTTTCATCAGCAAATGCAGGGTTAGAGCCCTTCAGTCGGTGAACACATTTCTGTAAGCCTTGATAATCATAGCGTTGGCCTTTTTTGGGAATGGAGATTCCATTGCCTCGACCGGAACAACCGGGTGCGACATTCCCCCCGGAGGCCTTGATTGAGAATCCTGCTGACACCACGATGACCGTGAGGTTGAGGGCGTCTTTTTTAGCGGCGGAGCGTACGCCGCCGCCTCCGATCGCTGGAGGTGTTGTTTCAATCGTTGACGTAAAGGTCACCGCAACTGTGGCCAAGACAAAGATGAGAATATTCACAATAATGTCGAGAAAGGGAACAATATTGAGTTCCCCGCCTTCTTCATCGGGCGAAAGTTCTTTGGGTTGGCTGAGGCGGCGAATTTTGCCGCGTTGGGCTGCGCTGAGCTTGCTCATACAAATTCAATTCGTGGGCTGTAAGTCATTGCTACAATTTCGGCGAGTTAGGCTAGTAGCGCTACTGAGCAACCATGGGCTGCCACTGCAACCATGGGCTGAGTTCACGACGCTCCTGCCAGCGCATCGTCCGCCAGCGCATCGTCTGCCAGCGCATCGTTTGAGCGAACAGAGTTCAAGTGAGCTGAGTTCAAATGAACAGAGTCCCGGCGAACAATCTTCTAGCCAACAACGCGCCCCACTCGCGACAGTTTCAGCGTCGGTTGTTTGCTGCGAAAAAAGGTAGGAGTAACCTCGGCTCAGAGGATTCTTCGCGTCTCGTAAGGTGCCGGGGTGCATCTTTTTGCGTGCCCTTGACCCTTAAGAAGAACGATCAATCGTCAAAAGGTTAAAGGTTCGCTCCATCACGCTTTCCAAGTCATGCTGTATCGCTTTTGCCCGTGTATGCAGCAAGATGTGAAAGATCATACATGACACAGCGATGCCAAGTCCCAGCGCCGTATTGTACATCGCTTCCGCGATACCATTCGCTAAAAGACTCTGCTTGTCGGCTTGGGAAAGATCTGGGCGGGCAATGGCCGCGAAGGTTGAAATCAGACCGAAGACCGTACCAAGGAGACCGATCAGTGTGGCTATATTGGCCAAGGACCACAGTGCGCCGACTCTCTTTTCTGCCTCAGGCTTGAGCTCTGAGAGCTTTTCACTCAGGGCAGCATCAATTTTTTCTTCACCTTGGTTGGCTTGGGTTAAGCCAGCTTTCACGAGCTGCAGCACCGGATAGTTGCCGGCTTCACAGAGCTTAATCGCCCGGTCAATATTTCCCGCAAGCACCAACTTCTTGATCTGAGCGAAGAACTCCTTTGAGTTGACGCGATAGCGCGTCAGCTGGAAGTGAAAACGCTCAATGGTCACAGTCAAAACAATCGCCGATGTACACATGTTCATCACCATGAACGTCGGGTTGTGCTTGAATGCGGAAATGAGTTGGTCGAGCTGGCTAGAGCCTCCAGCGCTGAGCAGAAGATCGAATCCCATATCCCTTATCGTCCGTTCTCTTTGAAGCTAATTAGAACCGTCTCCGAAGGGGTTCATTGACCGAATGCTGGCCTCGATTGGCTTCACACTTGGTGACCCCACCGCATTACAAGACCGTCCTGTAGTGCGGCTCATCCCGGTTTGTTCTGAGCTATTCGGAGACTATACCGTTGGGCCCTCGTAAATCGCAACCGACAGAAAGTAACTTTCAGTTTATCGGGATTTCCGCGTTTGAAAGAGTTTCAACCTCGTTGTCATCACTTGGATTTTCGGCGAAGTGCACGACAAGGGTAGCTCGGGGAAGACCCGAAGAGCCATTCATGAAGCCGAGGCTTTTCCCGTCATGATGAGCCTTTGTGTTGACTCGGCTCAGACGACGCGTATCCCGGAGGAGGGCGGCTTGTCATCAGAGTCAGGAAGAATTGGAAATGATCTATCTCATTCCCTTTATCAGGTCTCGATCAGCTCGTGCGATTCTATCTTCCTGGACCGGAAGCATCTGAGTTGGTCTTCGACGCAGTTTACTCGTGGACAGCCTGAAGTTTTTTTAAAGTTGAACGGAGGGCCGATTATTCCGTTGAAATCGTCAATTAGGCTAATTTGGCCTTGATTGACTGCTGCAGACGAGTCGCTTTTCTACTGGAATTTTTCGACCTGAATCGAACATTCGTGATAATGCTCTCAGCCCCTTGACGAAGTGGGGTGGATTTCAGCAAGATTGCACGGCCTTGAGCCCCCGATTTGTGGGTAAAAGGAAAAAAAGATAACAATTGCGGCAGTTTACTGGGTGATCAGAGCTTTTTGCTCGGCCACTCCGCCTCTTCGGAGGTGAGTCTTCGAAAATAGTTTTGAAGACAGTGAGCAATCCACCGCACCCAACAACACCCAATTCAACAGGATATAAGACAAATGTCTGAAGCGTGGCATCACTACGAAGAAGGCGGATGGGCAATGCATCTCATCACTTTCTGGCTCGTCTGCGGCATCGCCGTGATTGTAGACCGTTCCGTTTATCTCACTGGCGCATCCATCAATAAAGACGCGTTCCTTTCACAGATGCAGAAATGCATCTTGGCCGGCGATATCGCTAAGGCTGTTAAGCAATGCTCAGCGGCGAACGCTCCTTTGGCGCGAATCGTCCAAGCTGGACTCGTGAAAGTTAACCGACCTGACGAAGAAGTTCAGGCGGCAATGGACGAGATGGCTCTCATCGAGATGCCAAAAATTAACAAGCGAACAGGGTTCCTTGCACTTTTCGCCAACCTAGCGATGCTCTGCGGCCTCTTCGGAACGATCGTTGGTTTGATTCGTGCGTTCAGCGCGGTTGGTGGCGAAAACATCGACCCAAGCCAGAAAGCTCGTATTCTCGCCGAAGGTATTTCAGAAGCGATGAACTGCACGGCCTGGGGTCTACTCAGCGCTATTACGTGCCTCATGGGCTTTGCTTACCTCAACGGTAAGACCCAAGGCCTCGAAGACGACATCAACGAAGCAAGCGTCCGCGTTTTGAATCTCGTTGTGGCAAACCGTCAGAAGGTCAACCTCGAGGGTGTTGAGCAGGCTGCCTGATTGTTTCGGACTATCCTCGCCTACCCGGAACTTTCTGGGTGGGCGAGTTGTCCTAAATATTCAACAGACGCTCCTCTCTTGGTTTTATTTAATTTTTTCAGAAAAGTCTTCTTTCTAGGAATGCACTATGGCCGGTATTGATACAGGTGGTGGTCACGGCGGTAAACGCTCGAGCAACCACGAAATTCCCCTGATTCCCTTCATCGACTTTTTGCTCTGTCTTGTGATGTTCTTGTTGGTGACCGCTGTTTGGTCGCACATGGCTCGCATTGAAGCAGATGCGAAGGTCCCTGGTCCTCCCCGTGAGGACGAGCAGGACAAGATCGAGCCGGAGAAAGAACTTCACGTTCATGCCAAGGAGCGTAAGTTCCAGTTAGTATGGAAAGAGGGCTCTACGGTTGTCGAGGAATCTGAAGTTGAACGTGTTTCTGTGAATGTCGGGGACGACGTCACTTTTCCCGAGCTGGCCAAAAAGATTGGCAAGCAGTGGACGGATCACGGTTCTCATCGAGCAGCAGCCGATAAAAAGTTTGATCGCGCGATTCTTCATACCGACAACAACACGGAGTTCGGCGTTGTGATTGCCGTGCTCGATGCGGTGTACACTCCGCAGCGAGAATTTCTTGTTGGTAATAAGACAGAAGAAGTTCCCGCTTTCCACGTAACCTTTGCGGCGAAGTAAGTTTGCTCGTATTTTTCCTCTTCACAGAGTTTCTTCAAGACAGGTAAATCATGTCAGGTGGCAAACCCCTCAGTCGCTTTCATCAGCCAATCGAAGTCCCAGGACGGCGATTACTGCACCACATACACCTTAACTTCGTTAAGAAGAAGGTTGTAGGTGGAGGCGGTCGTTCAATGAATCAGGAGATTCCTTTGATTCCGTTCATTGACTTCCTTCTCTGCATCGTTCTCTTTCTCCTTGCCAGTTTCAGCGCATCTGGTGAGCTTCCAATCGATAAGAATGTGAAGCTGCCGAATGCTATGAACGCTATCGAGATGATGGAGGCTCCCATTGTTGCCGTGACGGCTACGCAGATTCTTGTGGACGGTATTCCAGCTGGTAGCACCCGCGCGATCATCGATTCGAATACGAAGCAGAAAATCGAAGAGCTCTCCGAGATTTTGAAGAATAAGCGCGAGCTATGGAAGCAATTAAAGCCGAATGAACCATTTCCTGGAAATGTAATCCTGCAGGTCGACCGGAAGGTGCCCGCTCTTGTTGTAAAGAGCGTATTCCAGACGGCAGCATTTGCTGGTTATCCAGCCGTGAGCTTCATGGTGGGTCGATTGGCCAAGGAATAATATTCGTTTTTGGCAGAACTTTCTGTCGGAATCGTTGTCCAACAGCCAGGGCTGCAGCCTTGGCTGTTTTCGTTTGTCCTCGAGCAGATTCTACCTTAATGAGCTAATCAATGGTGAAACGTAATCATTCTGCCGGTCTCGATTCTCTGAATGAATCAAGAGCGAACCGTCGCCGCCAATTGGCCACTGGCAAGGCTGCTATTGGCGGTATTCCGCCGCGTCTATTTGGCTGGGGGATGTCTATTCTGATTGTTGGCGGTTTTTTGTACTACAGAAACTTCCAGTCAGATGTTGATATTGCGCGCTCCCAGCTTATGGCGAATCAGCGGGCGACTTCCGCGAGTTTAGGACCAAAGTTGATTCCTTTACGTGATCAGGTGGAAGGGTTAATCGCCGATCTACAAGAGGACAAGGGGCAGCTGATTGATGAGAGCCAGAACTGGAACGAAGTGCTGTCCTCTCCTTCTATTTACTTGCGTCTTCAAGCGAAGGATGCCGAAAGTCCTCAGAAGATAAGACGCGCTGCTCTGAGTTCGCTACGTGACGGATTCTCTTCTTGCTTTCTTCGCGGAGAGCGCGTGAGTCGAGCGAGTTCTGGCAAGTCCTGCGAGAAGAGCCTTGAGTGCGCCGCAGGGGAGATTTGCAACGAGTATGACACGTGTCAGCTCCCCAGTAGCCCATTCAATGCTCGTCTTCTCTATCGAGCACTCAAGGTCTTATCCGATAGCTGGCTAAAGGAGCTGGAGGGCGCCAAGTCCGAGCTTTCGATCTCAGCTTACGCGGGAACGCTGGAGAGCGTGACAGAAGTCGATATACCGGTCGCGATCGAGGTTTATCAGCGAGCGAAGTATCTGGTGGTCGTTTTGGACCAATCTCCAGAACAGAAGCTGCCAGATTCAATACCTGGGGAGTTCGAGTCTGAGATGACTCGTCTGCAGCGTATTCCACATCCAGCGATTGTGGGCATCTGGGATCTCGCGTCCAAGAAGTTAATTGCTCGGGTACAAGCGGAGGCAAAAGGCGAGTTACGTCAGGTTGGTACGCGCCAAGCCTACCGTACGGCGCTGGCAGAGGCTGCCCGGGCCAGCCAGGCCAATAGCTGCGGTCTAGCCATGGCTGTGCGCGATCGGCTCATGACCAGGAGCCCTGAGAGCCCTGAGAGCCCTGAGCTTGAGGCTGGGAAGCCATCGAACGTCAAAGCTCCTTAGGGCCCTGGGACGCGCCATAGCCGCCTCCGCCCGGCGTTTCTATTCGCACGCGGTCGCCCGGCGCTAGCTGCTTTGCCCAGCGTCCTTCAATTGCTTTGTCGTTGTGAAAGGCCCGCCCCCGACTACCGGCTTCACCACCATCGAGCCCAAAAGGCGCATAACGACGGCGCTCCCCGATCAGTGCTGCATCTACGGCCTCGAGCGCTTCGAACTCTCTGATTAAACCATCTCCACCTGAGAACGCTCCAGAGCCTCCCGACCCTGAACGAACTGCAAACTGAATCAATCGCATCGGATAGGCTTCTTCCAGGTCTTCGGGGTCAGAAACTCTGGTGTTCGTCATATGTGTCTGCACGCCCGTCGCTCCCGAGTAGTCGGGTCCTGCGCCTGCGCCGCCCGCTATTGTCTCGTAGTAGCCACTCGTCTCAGAGCCGAAGCTAAAGTTATTCATGGTTCCTTGAGAGGCCGCTTGTAGTCCTGTGATGCCAAAAAGAAGGTCACAGATTCGTTGAGACGTTTCCACATTTCCAGAGACGACTGCCGAGTTGTCGAAAGGACTCAGTAGACTGGGGTGAGGGAGAATGATTTCTACCGGATCGAGACAGCCTTGGTTGAGCGGAATCGGATCGCCCACCAGCGTGCGTAAAAAGTACATAACTGCCGCTCGCGTAATTGCTTGAGGTGCGTTGCTATTACCCGGGACAGGAGGGCCGGAACCCGTGAAGTCGAAGACGACCTTTCCGCCATTTTTGCGCAACTGAAGCAGAAGGGGGGTGCCATCATCCATGAAGTCTTCAAAACGCGCGTTGTTGAGATGCGCCCACGGGAGAAGCTCTAAGGCGCTTTGTACCTTCATGTGAGCCAGTCTTCGCAGACCGGAGATTGCTCTTCTGGTGGTTGCGTATCCTGCTCGTTTTTCCAGCTCCCTCAGGAGTTGCGCGCCTTTCGCATTGGCAGCTACCTGTGCTCGTAGGTCAGCAACCACCATATCGGGTTGGCGTGCTGGATAGGGGCCTTGGGCAAGATGAGCTCTCATCTCGTCCTCTAAGAAGACTCCATCGTGGACAATTTGCTCGCCAGAAAAGAGGATGCCTTCTTCCTCGAGAGAGTGGGAAAAAGGAGGCATCGAGCCGGGCGTGATGCCTCCAATATCAGCGTGATGCCCACGACTCGCCACGTAGTAGTTGAGCTCACCGTTTTGGCTGAACACCGGGGTAATTAACGTAATATCTGGAAGGTGAGAGCCGCCTTGGGTGGGCGAGTTGGTGAGGAAGGAGCTTCCAGGCAAAGGCAGCTCTTGACGGCCGTGAATGAAGGCTTCGATACTGGCGCTCATGGCCCCCAGGTGCACAGGAATATGGGGTGCGTTGGCGATTAGGCTGCCGGTGTTGTCAAAAAGGGCGCAAGAAAAGTCGAGGCGTTGACGAATATTTGTACTTTGGGCACAGCGCTGTAGTTGAGTTCCCATCTGCTCAGCAATCGAGGCAAAACGCGCGCCCATGATTGGTAAGAAGGAAGCCTCTCTTTCATCGCTCGGCTCAGGGGTGGGGCGCGCTTGCGCCTGAACTTGGGAGATCTTGAGGAGACCTTGAACCTGCGTTGCTCGGAAGTCAGACTCCAAGACGATGGTTCCTGTTTTGGCCAGCAGTAGCGCTGGTCCACAGAGACCATCTGCTGAATTTAGTTCCCGCCAGCACGTCGTTTCAATCTCTAGCACTGGGGCAAGAGAGCGTTTGCCTGATGATTCGACGAAGGTCGTGTACTCCACCTCTGGTTCGTGAACTGAGCGAATCTTTTGAGCACCATCCGGAGAAGCGTGAGCCGTCGAAGGTGTTTCGCTGAGCTCGACGCTGAGACTCAGGCATTCAATTTCTGCTTCGGCTTGAATGAAGCTAAATGTTGCTTGATGCCAGTGCTGGTAGGCGTGTCGCAAGTCTTCAATCGTTGTTTTGCTATCGATAGGGAAGAGTGCCTCTGAGCGAGAGTTTTTATAACGAAGTTTTAAGTGCACTTTAGAGATGAGCTGGGATGTTGCCTCTGTTCTCTTGTCGCGAGTGACTTCGTAGCTGAGGTCTTCTTTGATGAGCTTCGCCTCTTGAAGGCCGTCTAAGAGAAGATGGCGGCTTAAGGTACCATGTAGAGAGACGGTTCGACTCAGAGAGTAGGGAGCTTGACCAATTCCCCAAGCAGAGAGTACGCCGCTGAGCTCATGAAATACGATCTCTCTGAGATTGAGCTCCCGTGCGATTGCACAAGCTAATTGTCCAGCGGCTCCGCCATAGGCTAGAAGTTGGGCGACTTGGGGGTTATGGCCCCGCCGGGAGCTGATTTGGCGGATCGTCTCACTCATATTTGTGATCGCGATTTTTAGAAAAGAGAGAGCCAACTCTTCTTGAGGGCTGAGTTCTTCTTTCGAGGCAGCCCGGATATTCGGAATGCCGATGGCCATCATGAGCTTTTTGAGAGCTGGCTCCAGGCGCTCACTTTTAAGAGGAAAAGGAAATAGATCGTCGCGGATGCGTCCGAGGCTGAGTTGAATATCGGTAATGGTCAGCTGTTCTGCTTTTGGGTCGCCGTAGCAAAGAGGCCCAGGGTCAGCTCCAGCGCTTTCGGGGCCTACTTTTTGGACAAAGCCATCCCAGGAGCAAATAGAACCTCCTCCCGCTGCAATGGTTGTCATTTCAAGCATCGGTACGTTCAGCAGGACGCCACCAATTTCCTTCTCGAACAAAAGAGAACGAGACTTATCGACCCAGGCAACATCGGTTGACGTGCCGCCGACGTCGAAGGCGATACTGGCAATCGCTGGATTCCGAGCATTGCTCTGATCCTGATAGATTTTTCTCGCCGCCAGAATGCCTCCAGCCGGGCCGCTTAGCACCGCTTGGTGACCTCGGAATCGCTCCGGTGGGGTGAGGGTGCCGTCGGATCTCATCATTAGAATTTCGGAATCAGGCAGGTAGACCTTGAGCTCCTCAAGGTAGCCTTGGAGTCTTGGGGTGAGGTAGGCATCGAGCAGGGCAGTGGACGTTCGTCTTAAGTAGCCGGACTCTGCTCCTATTTCGGCTCCTGTCGCCACGAAAAGTCCTGTTTTGTCTCCTAACTCTCTCGCCAAGTCTTGTTCGGCCTTTGGTTTTCTATGCCCAAAAATGCAGGAGAGAGCGATGCTCTCGAAGTCTCCTTGTTGGAGTGACTTCACCAATTGATCGATACTATCTCTCTCTGGCTCCATAATCACTCGCCCCTGATTGGAGAGACGAAGATCGAGCTCAAAAACATCTCGATAAAGAGGTTCTGGCGTCTTTATTTCCAGGGAGAATAGTTCGGGGCGAGCTTGGTGGCCAATTCGGATCAGGTCCTTGAACCCGCGGCTGACTATCAATGCCGTCGGGCTGCCTTTTCTCTCGAGTAAAGCATTGGTGGCTAAAGTGGTTCCAATTCTAAGTCTAACAGCTGGTAGAGACGCCGCTGCATCGTAGCCAAGAAATTGTCTGATGGCGTAAATAGGGGCAAGGTTCGAAGAAAGGAGCTTTATCGTGCGTCGCTGTCCGGTCTGATGATCTAGGTGAATACAGTCGGTGAATGTACCGCCTCGGTCGATCCAAAATTCATGGCGCATGGCTCAGCCTAGCGAGAATTAATTTTAGGAATAGGAGAAGTGGAGCTTTCCTCCTTTGACGCCAACTTTGGCCTTCCCTCCCTTGACGAGGGCGCCGAATAGGACTTCGGAACTCAAAGGTTTTTTCAGCAAGTCTTGAATCAACCTTGCCAGAGGGCGAGCGCCGTTGTCAGGGTCGTAGCCTTTCTCCGCCAAAAATTGCTTAGCTTGAGTGGTGAGCTCCAACTCAACATCTCTTTCTTGAAGTTGCGTGCGCAATTCTACAAGGTTCTTCTCAACGACCTGCACCATGACCTCTGGCTGAAGAGGTGCGAAAGAGATGCGAGCGTCGAGTCGGTTACGGAACTCTGGAGAGAAGGTCCCTTTCAGTGCTTTTTCATCTTTGCCCTCGGAGGTGCGAGAACCAAAGCCCAGCGGACGTCTTGCTAAGTCTTCTGCGCCGACATTACTTGTCATAATCAAGACCACATGGCGAAAGTCCGTCTTTTTGCCGTTGTTATCCGTGAGCGTTCCGTGATCCATAATCTGCAATAGTACGTTGAAGATATTGGGGTGGGCTTTTTCTATCTCGTCAAGCAAAAGGACGGCGTGAGGAGTCTTAGCCACGGCTTCTGTGAGTAGTCCGCCTTGGTCGAAACCAACGTAGCCAGGAGGTGCCCCGATAAGGCGCGACACCGTATGCTTCTCCATGTATTCGCTCATATCAAAGCGAATCAATTCAACGCCCATTGTCTTCGATAATTGGCGAGCAACCTCTGTTTTGCCGACTCCGGTTGGTCCGGTAAAGAGGTAGGAACCAATCGGCTTTTCTGGGGGGCGTAGGCCAGCTCGAGCGAGGCGAATGGCCGCTGAGAGCTCTTCGATTGCTGGATCTTGACCAAAAACAGCCTTCTTGAGATCGACCTCGAGATTCTGTAGCGCCGCCCTGTCATCGCTTGATACTTGCCGCGGAGGAATTTGAGCCATGCGAGCCACGACCTCTTCGATTCCTTCGACGGTCACCACTTTCCCCTGGGCGGGGTTGAGCTTTGCATTGGCTCCTGCTTCGTCCATCAAGTCGATGGCTTTATCAGGTAGTTTGCGATCAAAGAGGTGCCGCTCCGCCAAATGAACCGCCTGCTCAATGGCATCTTCAGCGTAGGTCACTCCATGATAGGATTCGTAGCGAGGCTTCAGACCCTGAAGGATTTGAACCGTTTCCTCGACGGTTGGCTCCAGCACTTCGATCTTTTGGAAACGTCGAGCAAAAGCCCGATCTTTTTCGATGTGCTGACGGAATTCCTCGAAGGTTGTTGCGCCCATCACTCGCAGCTTGCCGTTGGATAGGCCAGGCTTGAGAAGATTGGCGGCATCCATACTACCGCCACTTGATGCACCTGCTCCCATAACTGTGTGCATTTCGTCGACGAAGATCACCGCATGGGGAGTGTCCTCTAGTCGTTTGATCACCGCCTTCATTCGGTTTTCAAAATCGCCACGGAATTTAGCTCCAGCCACGATCGAAGCCATATCGAGGGCGTAGATTTCAAGCTCCTTCAGGGGTTCGGGTACTTCCCCGGCGACGACCTTTTGAGCCAAGCCCTCCGCGATGGCGGTTTTGCCTACGCCGGCGTCACCGACCAGGAGGGGGTTGTT
>JAKVCH010000430.1 GCA_022447485.1 Polyangiaceae bacterium
CCTAGGGCGCTCCACGGAAAGCCGGTACCGCTCCCTGCCTATTGACCTCCATTTGCTGACCGCAGGCTCGGCCCTTTTTTCAAGCGGTAGGTGGTTTCAATGGGACCTGCCTGACGTCGCAACTGCGCCAGAGCTAGCCACGACTTCTTCAGCGATCGAAGAGGCAGAAGTTGTCGTCAGCGAGCAGCAACGTTGGTACTGGCGCTTCAACCTGTTGTGGGCGTTTGCAGCTTTGATTGGGGTAGGGGCCTTGGCCCGCTGGTTGTGGCGAAGCGAGGAAAGGTCTTGAACTCATTACCCCGAATGAGGAACGCTGCCGCCTATCAGCGCCTGCGCTCCCTCCAGAGGAAGACTCGACGAGCCAAGCGGGCGGCTCTTATTCTCTTTATTTGCAACGTTTTTGCCTTATTGCTCTACGCGACTCTCTCTGACCTTGGAAGGTTTATCTAAGGTGGATGAATCTCGAGATCCCTTTGTGAATAGCGACGAGCTTCCGCCTTCGTCGGGTGATCGGATTTCGTCACAAGAAGATCCACGAGAGTTGTTTCGCTTGCAGGTGTTGGAGGATCTCGAGGACGAGCGCGCCCTTTTATATCGCTTCGTGGCGATCGGACTGCTGCTTAGCTTAGCAATACTTCTGCGACAGGTTGTTTTACGTTTGATGGATGGGGCGTTTTTTTAGAATTGGATGAAGAAGATGGAGATGTCGTTAGATTATATGGAAGAGATGGTTGATAGGCTGGGTGCCAGTCTTTTTAAGACCGAGAAAAAGGAACGAGTGATCGGAGAGCTTCCAGACGGAGATTGCGTCAGTCACTGTTTCGAGGTGCACCGGCCTGAGGAGAGACTCCTCTTCGAGGCAGTGGATCACCCTCAGGAGGGGATGCGATACTTTTTAGAGGTAGCGGAATTTCACGGGTTGTCGTCCTTTCGACTACCGTTGGACTCCTGGAAAATCTGGCCGGATCGACTTGAATTTAAGTACTATTCGCTTCCGGAGAACGGACGAGCCGTTTCTTTTATTCTCGACTTACCGGGCTTAGACGAACGAGGGCTAGAATCATGAGAAGTCCACGTAATCGTTCTCCCGAATGGTTTCGCTGTAAAGAAGAAGCGGCGAAGGCCGTTTTGGAAAAGTGCAACCCTCCAGGGCAAGAACGCCCGATTCCGAGGGCGAGGTGGGGGAACGCAACGGTGGGTCAAGAAGCAAAAGCAGTAGAAGAAGCCCCCCTGATTTTAGTGGTAGAAGATAACCCAGACGCCGCCGCTCTGGTCGAAAGATGGCTTGTGTCGGAATATCAAGTCATGGTGCTCGAAGACGCCGAGAGCTGTATGGAGGAGCTGGAAAGATGCCTTCCTGCGACGATCTGCTTAGACCTCGATCTGCCCGGTCAAAACGGTTTACAAGCTCTCTACGAAATTCGAGCGAAATATCCTCATCTTCCTGTGATTATCCTGACCGCTAATCTTGATGTCACGACCGCTGTAGATGCAATACATCATGGTGCTTACGATTACTTACCTAAGCCCCTTGACCGCACGAAACTCAAGACGGCGATTCGCAATGCTGTGGACCGCTATCGTATGGGGTTGCGGCTTGCCCGCCTCGAGCGCGAGACCAGCTCCCATAGTTACTCTGGGATAGTCGGGCGCTCCGAGGCGATGCGAAAGATGTATTGCGACTTGGAGCGGGTTGCATCGAGTGAGGTAACTGTACTTATCCAAGGCGAAAGCGGCACCGGGAAGGAGCTTGTGGCACGAGCGCTTCATGATGGTTCTCAGCGTTCGAAGGGTGAATTCGTAGCAGTTAATTGTGCTGCCATCCCCGAAAATTTGCTGGAGTCAGAGTTCTTCGGACACGAGCGGGGTGCCTTCACCGGGGCAACGAATCAAAGAAAGGGGCGCTTGGAGAAAGCCGATGGCGGTACGCTATTTCTCGATGAGGTAGCCGAGCTCGATCCTGCACTTCAGGCCAAGCTTCTTCGGGCCTTGCAGGAGAAGGCTTTTCACCGAGTGGGCGGCACGGTGGAGGTGCGTAGTGACTTTCGGGTCGTCACCGCGTCTCATCGTGACCTCGCTACTGAGGCCGCAGAGGGCAGGTTTCGGGAAGATCTTTACTTTCGTCTAGCGGTGTTTGAGCTCGAGTTGCCTCCTTTGCGGGATCGGGGTGAAGATTTAGAGATTTTGGCTGAGAGTTTTCTCCAGTTCTACGCCGACGACGTCGCTCCACGTTTGAGCAACGCTGCGTTGGAGCTCCTGCAAACCTATGCCTTTCCCGGTAACGTCCGAGAGCTGCAGAATGCGATGCAGCGTGCGGTTGTTGTGTGTCAAGACGGCGTGGTTCTTCCGGAGCATTTACCGGCGCGAATTCGCCGTAAAGTTGGTCAGGACCAGGAAGCCTCCGAAGACGATCTGAGTGGTGTTCGCGCCGTGCCGCGCTCAAGTCCTGGTCGTCTGCGCGATATGGAGAAGCGCGCGCTTCTTAGAGCTCTCGAAGAATCGAGCTGTAATATTGCTCTTGCCGCCCGAAGTCTCGGTATTGGCCGCACGACGATCTACCGCAAGATGAAAAAGTTTGGCATTGACCCGAGAGCGCTTACCGGTTGAGAAAATTTTATCAGGTAGATATTGGACTTCCTACGGGTTGCAGAAAGAGCAAGCCTTTTTAATGTCTCAAGACATTTGTCCTGTTTTTTCAGTCTTGTCCCAGGTCATTTTTTCGCCCGTCAGTTCTTTGATATAGCTGCCGAGGGTAACAGCACACAAGAACGCCCCATAGCCACCAATATGCAAGATCCAGGGCGATAGTCTCTTGAGCTTTGGGCGCTCTTCACAATAATAGGCGAAGTAAGCCACCGCCATATTGATTGATAACCAAGAGTAAATAAAAAGCACACCCCACGCGGGCGGGTCCTGTGGCCAGTGAAAGCCCAGCACTTCGACTATATAGGGAAAAAGGCCTGGCGCGAGGCTATGCGTGATTAACCCTAGCGAGACTATACCGGGAAAGAGAATTCCCTGGCCCCAACTCTTTTCGATCGACTCGTGGTCAACAATGAACGAGCCGAAGGTTACCACCAAGTAAACAATACCCGCGATTATCCAGAGAGCACGGAAGACCATCCAAGCTAAGTCTTCGTTCACGAAGTAGAGCATGATCAGGCTCAAGGAAGCACTGATTTGAAAGATCGGCATTAAAAAAATCGAGAACCAAATGAGTCCCATGGGTAGGGAGCCGATGGCTCGGTTCTCGGATTTCTTGAACCAGGTGTTTCGGAAAGTTTTGGTGATCTGGACATTGCCTCGTGCCCAGCGCACTCGCTGTTTCCATAGGCCATCGAGACTATTGGGCTCTTCAGCATAGACGAGCGCATTGGGCTCAAAGATAGCCCGACGACCTTTCATCTGGGTATAGAATGTCGTGAACGTATCTTCGGCTAAGGTATTCGAATAGATTTTGCCACCCAAGTCCTCCATGTTCGCGCGACTGTGCAGCTTAGCGCCACCCGAGAGGCATGCGAGGAACCCC
>JAKVCH010000431.1 GCA_022447485.1 Polyangiaceae bacterium
GGTCGACATCTTCCCGCACGTCGAACTTTTGCTGAGTGCCGTCATCAAAGCTGAGTGTTGCCTTGCGCTTCTCTCGATTCAGCTTGGTGATGGTTCCCGTCATCTTCATCGTTGAGACCATGACGCCTTGGGGCGCGGCACCGGCAGGAGCGCCCGCACCTGCGCTAAACGCCCCATCCGGCTCTGAAGTGGCGTCTACTGGGGCGGTTTCGTCCTTTGGGGCATATACCATGACTTCGCGTGCCATACTGACGTGGACGCGGTCGCCGACTTCTACCTGGTAGAAGTTCACCGCGCCCTCGCCGACGCGTAGCTTGATTTTTTCGCCTTCTGCCGTTTTTAGCTGAACGCTCCGTTTTTTCTGGTTCACCTGGAGGACCTCAGCCTCGAGCTCCACGGTGCTCACCATAATGCCGCCGGCAACACCTTGAACAAAGTCGAATTCGCTTCGCTCGTCGGTCGGGGCGAGCGCGGGTGGCGCTTCGGCAGGCGTTGCTGCTGATTCTTGGGTCGTCTCAGCTGAGGCGGCTGGCGGCGTTTGCTGGGCACAACCAATCAGAGGCAGAGCGAGCAGAGAGATAATTGAGCTGAAGAGTGTGCACCTTGGGATCATGATTCTTTGCTACAGAACGGTCCGAGAGGGGCAAGCCCACTTTGCCAAGTCGACAAAACCACTTGATTCTCTTGCGATGATGTCCTCGACAGCTTGGAGGCTGGTTTTTCGAGGGCCAGGAGGGCAACCCAGAGCGACCGAAGCCCCGTAGTGCTCGGCGCAGCGCTCCTCACAAAGCTGCATGGCTTACGCCGAGGGAGAGACTTCCGGTGTGCCTAAGTACTCTCCGGTTCTGCTGCGCTCCAGAGACTAACGGTAGGCGACTTTGAGTCGATAGAGTTCGGCGTAATCGCCCTCATCGACATCACGCATCAGCGAGAATAGCTGCAGGCGGGTGAGGGAGTTGGTCGTTGTGATCCGGTAGCTCTCATTGAAGCGTAAATCGCCGCTGCTCGAGTTGGTACAAGCCGTCGGTATAAAGGCCCGTTCTTCTGGGCGATACCCGTTGGTGCCCGTGTCGTCGTTGCACACCAAGTTCACCGCTTCATTTTCACTCGTGAACGCCGTCAGCCAAATTCCTGAGGCTTCCATCGAGTAGCCATAGAAATCGAATTCAACAAGAATCTCTTGGGTTGCGTAGGGCGATAGGTCGAGTGAAAGGCTGAGTGCGTCGCTTGTTGAATCGCCATCAGACCAGCGGATACCTGTCGGTACGTCTTCGAGGTTGCTCATCAGGCTGACGTTTGCCGGAGCCGGATCGAGCTCGTCGCTGAGCTGAGCCAACAGACTAGCTAGGGTGTGCTCCTGGGGTGCGTTCAGTCGATCCCATCGCAGGACCGAGGTCCATTCCTCTCCGTCGCCGCAATAGACCGTTTCCGCTTCACCCGGCCCGGCCCCATCTCGATCGATTCTGAAGAAACCGCTGCTTTGAGCCGGGCTGCGAAGGACACCATCGACAAGAGTTGGCTCGTTGTACTGGACGCAGCTGAGCGCGAATTGATCATCATCCCAACGTCCAGGGTCTGCTTGGCTGAGGTCTCCTTGGATTGGTGTGGTGCGTCGGACGGCGATCGCGCCAGCAGCCCAAATCCAGCCTTCGGCTTGGGAGCCTGTCTCTACCATTTCAATACGCAGAGTATCGTCGAGGGGAACATTGGCGGCGCCAGAGAAAGCCACGCGTTCACCATTCTGTAGGCTTAGACCGGAGTTACACGACTCTGCGCGCTGCAGTCCGCGTCCCAAACTGAGCGCAGCTTCCGCAGCGCTGGGTACACCAATTCGTACATCTCCTCGGGAGGGGCAACTTGTTTCCCAGGCGAGAGGGAGTGCCGTAATATCCGTGGTGTCATTGCCCTCCGCACGCATCTCAACCTCAAAATTGAGGGCGGCAATTTCGTTGAAGTCAAAGCCGAGGTCGTATTCGTAAAAGCAATCGTGGTCACCGGTATCGTCTGTGGCAATGGGTGCACCATTTTCCAAGGCGCAAGTTCCTTCGAGGAGGCTGCTGATGGTCGGAGGATTGTTGAGACCGGTGCTGGGCTCGATTAATGTCCAGCCGCCGCCGTCCGTGACGGTGTCACAACGGACTTCGCGCTCTGCTCCGCCACTCGTAGAAATCAGGTAGATTCCATCACCCTGGGCGCTTGAGCTGGCATAGTCGCCCGTCGGGAATTGGTAATCCTGACAGCTGCCAGCCGTCGTATCATCAAAATAGCGGAACGGGTCGCCGCTGACGCCCGAGCCACTTAAGCTAAGACCACATCCACTTCCCGTTGCAATATAGCCCAGTGAACTATCACAGGTGGAGCAGTCAGCGCCGCTGTAGCCAGTGCTACAAGTACACTCAATGGTCCCAGTGGAGTCAGCGCAGGTGCCTCGAGCGCTGCAACTGTCGAGGTCACAGGCAGGTGTACAGTCGAGAGAACTATCATTGTCTTGATAGCCAGCGTCGCATGTACAAGCTACGCCTGAAGAAACCTCTGTACACGTGCCGAAACCACAGTCGACTGCATCACAAGGCGAAGTCGTCTCACCACCAGAGCCATCGCCACCAGGGCCTGCTCCTCCTGGGGCCATGCCGCCAAGGTTTGCTCCCTCGCCGGATGTTCCGCCTGCGCCATTATCGTCGGGGCTCGTGCTCGAGCCTTCCTCGCCTCTTTCCACATCCAGGGCTATTTCTTCGTCGCCGGTGTCGTCTCCTTCGAGGCTCCGCTCTCCTTCGGTAAGTTCTCCCCCGCCAAACTCACGGTTGCCGGGGTTCTCGGAACTATTGCCGCCGCAGCCGCTCAGGGTGGCGCTGAAGCCAGCGAGAGAAAGAATGACCAAAAGAGAAGAAGGATGACGCATCAAGAAAACACTCCTTCAAGGAGTATAGTCAATTAGACAAAGGAGGCGACGATAAACGTCTAAAGATCAGCTTTCTAAAGGCGCTGTAGTGAAAATAGGTAAGATAAACTCACCCCCTGGAGCAGATGATGGGATGGGGACACGTAAGTTCTGGACAGGGAGCTATCTCAGCTCTGGCTTGGAGGCGCCGGAGCGGGTTGAGCCTGCGTAGTCTGAGCTAGTTCTGGCTCAGCTTTTGCTGCTTGCATGGGTACATCTGGGCCTGAGGCGGTGCGCTGCACTTTTGTCATGTTAGGTTGGGGAGCAGCAGTTGCGCGTGTCTCAATCCCAGCGGGGAGGGTGGCGAGGTGTTTCCCGAACTTGAGCATCACCCAGAGGTGTGCAGGGGCATGTACGCTTCGATACAACCACCAAGGTAGGCGCGGATGAAATTCGTGTATGGCCGCCAAAACATCGTTGGAGTGGGGGAGAGTCCGGAACTCTAATCGTGCTTTTCCTCCGGACGGTCTGCTCAGAATTCCGCCCCTCACGTAAAAGAGCTCTCGACCAATGAGCGAGCGTTCCTCAGAGCGATCGAGAACAAGCAACGCCAAGTGGGGGCCCATGAGTGAAAAA
>JAKVCH010000432.1 GCA_022447485.1 Polyangiaceae bacterium
GATCGCCAGTGCGGCTCTCTTGAGAGGCGGCAGATTTTTTAGCAAACCGATGGCTCGGGTCGCTAGCTGGAGAGCCCTTTCTGTATCACCCAGCCCCAAGTACATTTCTGCGGCGTAGACCCGCGCCATGCCTCCCAGCCGTAGGTTCTTTTGGCGGTCAAAAACAACAGCAGTGTTTTCAATAATCTCCACGGCCTCGTCATGACTCCCTAGGCGATAAAGAACCCGTGCCCGCTGGGTCTCTGCAATGGGAATTGAGTTATCCAAGCCCATGCGGGTGGCAACACGCAATGCTTCCTCCAGGACTTCAAGAGCGCGTTGATTATGACCAAATTCAGTGAGACCAAACCCCAAGCTGACCCTTTGAAAGCAGGCATTGCGAAGGTCTCCGCCGTCTTCGAAGTGACGAGCTGCTTGTAAAGCATACTCAAAGCGCCCTATGGGGTCTTCACTGGAACTTGACCTGAGCGCCTTGGCTTCATTTTCGAACCCAAGAATCAGCGGTGAGGTGACGTCGACGGCTAGCTTCTCGCCGATATTGAGGAGGCCTTCTCCCAGCTCTCTGCTACCCATGAGCAAGAGCTGAGTCGCGGCACGTAAGGTAGAGCGAGCCGTTTCAAAAAGTAGGCTGGCGTTCCGGTCCCGGTCTTCTTCATGAAATTCGGTTGCGCGTTCGAGCAGTTCTTCGGCGATGGCAATAGCGTCTTTGGAACGCCCTGACTTGCCTGCCGCAACGATCGTTTCGCCAGCAGCTTGGTACCAGAACTTGCTCTGGGGATCAGCGGCCGCCATGGCAGCTGAGGCGGCCTGAAAAGCCATCGGGTTATCCCCGCTCCATTTGCATGCTTCAGCCTGTATCAGCCGCAGCTCCACGGCTTCACTCCCCTCGGCACCAGCGCTCAAGGCATCGAGTACACAATGAATGGCGCCTTGAAGGTCGTTACCCGTGAGAGCCTGATGGGCCGCCTGAGTGTACCAAGGGCGAGCTTGATCTGGAGCGCCGCCGAGCGCGTAGTGAGTGGCAATCGGCAGGGCCTCGGTCTCTCCGTGTCGCGTGAGCCAATCTGCGGCTCGGGCGTGATAAGCCTCTTTTTCGTCGTCTTGGAGCAAGGAGTAAGCAGCGTCACGGAGGAGGCTGCTGCTAAAAGCAAGCTCCCGCTCTCCCTGGACCCGCGTGCTTGATTTCTCGACGAGAATTTCTGCCTCAACTAGGCGGCTCAAGATAATATGAGATGATCGGCCTAAGGGTCGTCCAAAAAGAGATTGTGCAGCTCCCCACCAGAAGTTGCGGCCAAAAATTGACCCAGCAGACAGCAGGCTTCTGGCGTCATCGTTTAATGACTCCAGACGAGACTGTGCTAAGAGAAGAATACGGTCTGGGATATCCTCCCCGTGCCCGGCGCGTTCTGCTCGAAGGAGTTCCTCGAGCCAGAAAGGGTTTCCTTGAGCTCGCGTAATGACTCGTTCGATGACTTCGGGGCTAGCGTCTTCGCCAAGGATGTCTTCGACCATTTCAGTCGAGGCTCGCTTCGAAAGGCCGCTCAAACGAATCTCGGTCACGCCTCGAGCGGCCCAAAGATCGGGGAAGAGCTCGTGGACGTCGGGCCTGGCGAGAGTCACAACCATAAAGGGTGCTTCACTCAGATTTCTCAGGAGCGTATCGAGCACATGAATGGTTGCTTGGTCTCCCCACTGAAAATCATCCAGCACGAGTAGGATGGGGCGCCGAGCCGTTTCTGCACGAAACCAGTCCTCGATAGCCCGAAGACGTTGATCGCTGAGCAGCATTTTATCTTGCTGGGCAGCTAAGAGCTGGACACTCGCCTGAGAAGCGGGTGCGAGATCGAGGAGATCGGAGAGAAACTCTTCGATGCGGCCGCGCTCGGACTCCTCGACGCTGAGCTCAAGTCGTCGGCGAAGCTTCCCTCGTTTGTCGAAGTCTGAATCGTTCTCTGTAATGCCGAAGGCTGCTTCAAGAGCTTGCTTCAAACTTGAGTAAGGCGAACCTGCACTCATGGGGTCTGCTGTCGCTCTCAGAGTGAGGATCTCTTGGGGCCAGCTGCGCGCTTTTCGAATCAGCTCTTGGGCGATGCGCGACTTGCCGACACCCGAGCTGCCCGTTACCAAGACCACCTCAGCAAGGCTTTCTTCAACGCATTCTTCTAAAGTAGTTCGGAGTAGGCTGAGCTCTCTCTTTCGACCAATGAACTTGGTCTTCTTCCCCAAGACCGTTCTGGCTGGCTCGACGGATGCACGAATACCTCGCAATAAGGCACCATTTTCGTGATGAACGAGCTCGAATCGAGAGTCGAGAAGTGCCGCCGTGTTATCGTCAAGCCAGATTGCTTTGCCGGCATGGGAAGCAGGAATCTCTTTATTCTGGAGCATTAAAGAAACCAGCGCTCGATCCACGGCTCGTCCTGAGGGCGTTTCACTGTCGGGAATCATCAGGCCGGTCGACACCGAGAGCATGGGGATCTTTGCTCTGAGCTGTAGAGCGAGGGCACAGCGTGCAGCTCTCGCTGCCCTATCGGTGGCGGTGCCCTGCCCTTTCGTGAAGAGCAGTAGCACTTGGTTGGGCCCCAGCTCCAGGGTCATGCCGTGGTCCTCTGCCACGCCCCGTAGCGAGCTCAAGTCTTTCTGCCGCCAAGGGACGGCTAACATACTGCAGATTCTTTGTTCTCCTGGACGCCCCAGCGGACGGGCTCGCGTTTGGGGTTGTTCCGGTAAGTTATTGAATGGCTTCAGACGCTCCAATAACGCCTGTGCGTCTTGAGGGCGGTCCGCGGCGGACTTTGCCAACATATCCAGGCAAAGTAGGTCTAAGTCGGGGGGGACTGACGAGCGAAACTCGCTGGGCGGAAGAGGCGTCTCGTTCACGATACGAGCGAGCTCTTCTTTAATTGTGGGCGCCGAAAAAACCCGTTGACCAGCTAATAACTCGTAAAGGACACAACCGAGCGAGAAGATGTCGGAAGCGTTGGTGATTTCTGCTTGACCTTCTACCTGCTCCGGCGACATATAGCCCGGCGTACCCACCAGGCTGCCCTCTTGGGTGAGCTTTCTGCTGTTTTCATCGTTGAGTACGATCCCGAGGTCGAGCAGGTAGAGCTGCTCAGGGTCTGAATCGATCAGAAATAGGTTCGCGGGGTTGATGTCGCGATGAACTAAGTGACGCTCATGCAAAGCCGTCAGGGCATCGGCTGCCGCCCGAAGTAAGCCGATAGTTTGGTTCAGCGTTGGCTGATGACCTTGAATCCAATTGCTGAGGTCACAGCCTTCTAGCCACTGCATGGCGAGGTAGGGTTGTCCCCCTGCAATTGAGCCCTTGGCAACATAGCGAGGAATCCGCGGATGCTGGATTTGAGCAAGGGCTGCAGCCTCGCGTAAGAAACGCTCTCTTTCTATGCCAAAGTGGCGGGTAGTTTTGAGGGCGACCGTTGAGCCGTCGAGCAGATCTTCCGCCCGATACACTTCCCCCATTCCACCAAT
>JAKVCH010000433.1 GCA_022447485.1 Polyangiaceae bacterium
AGGATGAAGGCTTGGGCTGGTTAGAGGTTCAGCGAGTGTTTCGTCGCAGGGCGCGGGCGAGTCTCTACCTCGATCGTATGGTGGCTCCTATGCTAGCCCCAACTCAACTGACTTTGCGAAGAGTTTTGCTGGAAGTTGATACGCCTTTTCGTGGCCAGCCTTTTTACGAGGTGCAGGAGCCTTTGCGACGTTGGTGGGTGGCGCGACGATTGCGTGAGGCAGTGGTTGCCTACTATCAAAATGCCCGGGCCCGCCTCAAGATCGTTTATCTTGATTAAGCAACTAGGATAGCTCTGATAGATTCACCACTTGACCGTCACCGAGGGTGGCTGGACCTGTACCTCAGCATTATTGACTGAGACGCTGACCTTAATATTCGTAGAACCGTGCTCTTTCTTTTTCTCCCAGGGCCCGAGACCGCTCAGGTCGGCCTGTGGGACGAGCTGTTCGGCTTTCAGAGCTTGCACGACTTCAGGCGGTCCAATCACCGTCAGATCGACGTTTGCTGGCAAAACCTTGGCCTTGGTCGGCCCAATGACTTCGACGGGGCGGTCAGCAAAGAGTTTTTCGCTGGAGCGGCGAACAACATCGACAGTCACGGTAGCAGCTTGGGTCCCGAGCACTGAGACAAGAGGAGGGGGAGGCTCAATGGCAATTCTTCTTGTCCAAGAGCTTGCAGAAAGGCCACTCACGTCAAAAGGAGCGAGACGTGCGAATTGCATGACCTCGACTCTACTCAAAGGGCCGCGCACCGTGACTCTGGAAGGGTCCACTGTCGGTGAACCCTCTACTGTGTAACCATCAGCCGGCTGTCCTGTAATTGAGGCGTGGAGAGAAATCTGCCTCAGGATAATCGCTTCCCACTCTAAGTCTAAACGCGGGGGATCGACGAGCACAAGACTCAAGCCGGGAGGCAAGGAGAACATATCTTTTTGAAAGCTGACCTGCTTTGGGTAGCCTTCTCTCAGATCGAGCTCAACCGGCGGAACTCCCTGTTCCAGCAGAGCATTAATAATTCTGGAAGAGCCTCGCACTGTAATCTGAATACTTGCGGGGATTGGGCTCATCAATTCCTTTGAGCCGGCTTCTGGTGGCAGGCTCACAACGCCAATCGGAATCGTACGCTGTTGCTCGTTTTCTTGCCCACGCACGTAGCCAAAGAAACCAAGAGCGAAAATCAAGGCAAGGACCTTTAGTCCCAAGTTTTTTGTTAGAGCGCGTTGAACTCTCTCTATGGTGGTCTTTTCAGCCATGACTCTACTTGCCAGCTCGAAGTGGGTTTTTAGTCGACGTTGCCTTTGCTTACGTGAATATCGTCCTCTGGAGAATGAACAATTTCAACTTCGGCTTTTGGCATCGGACGAGGAGGGGGCGCCTCCTGGAGTTCTTCTTGTTTTTCGGTGTTTTCAGGGATCCGGCTCTTGCGCAGAGGTGCTGGTTCTCGCACTGATTCGGGCTGCAGAGGGTGTCGGGTACTCTCCTCGGGCTGCGGCAGTCGCGACTTTCGAAGGGGTGCAGGGGCGCTTTCAAGCAATTTTTCTGCGGCGAGAGGGTTTGTTGTGAGCCGCTCCCGAGGCATCCGTTCGGATCCTGGAGGGGCTTCTTGAGCGAGGGTTGTTGTCTTAGGCTCTCGCTGAGTGATCGCAGCATCGATCGGCGTGTTGCGTTGAGTCGTTGGAATCGCTTGATTCGTCGCCTTCTTTCGACCTCGGGGGTTCATGACAGAATCCAGCATCTCCCGCAATTGATCTGCCTGGAGATCTGTAGCCATATTTCCATTAAAACAAAAACTCAGAGTGCCTCTCTCTTCGCTAACAACTACCACTACGGCATCTGTTTCTTCGGTAATACCCAGAGCTGCGCGATGTCGGGAGCCAAAGCTGGAATCAAAGGAGCGATTCTCGGGCATAGGGAAGAACACTCCGGCTTTGGCAATACGCAAGTTACGTATAATGACTGCGCCATCGTGAAGTTTATTTAAGCCTTCAGGCAGGAAAAGGGAGACGAGCAGTTCCGATGATACGGCGGAATCAACGTCGATACCCTTATTTTGACCGACAAATTCATCGAGGTTTGCATCTTGTTCGAAGGTGATAAGGGCGCCAATACGGTGGCGCGCCAATTCTCGAGAGGCTTCGACCACTTGTTCGATCACTTCGCTTTGATGGGCTCGCCCCCAGCCGCCGAAAATAGCGCGACTGCCCACTCTCTGCAGGGCCCTTCGGATGTCGTTCTGGAAGACCACAACGATCACCAAAATGAAGCTTTGCAGCAATGCGCCAACGAGAGTGACGATTGTCTGTAGACCGAGAGCCTGAGCGCCAACATAGAGCAAGGCAACTACGACAAGACCAGCCGCGACCTGCATGGCGCGCGTTCCCCGCGCTACGAGCAAAAGGCGATAGAAAATATAGTAAGCAATGGCTATATCGAGGGCATCCCTGGCAAACTCCCTCAGATTTGTCTCTCCGATATAGGTTTTCAGGTACTCATACATGGGGAAGCGGCCTTCCCGGCGAAAATGCCTTCAAAGCAAGTAGAGCCTGGCGAGTTTCTTTGACATCATGAACTCTGAAGATGGTGGCTCCTGCTTGAAAACCGAGTATCGCAGCGGCAAGGGAGCCAGGAAGACGTTCCTTTGCTGGAGAGCCATCCAGTGAGCCAATAAACGACTTTCTACTTGCACCGAGAGCAATGGGCACGTTCAGGTCCTGGAAACATCCTAAATTTTTCAAGAGTTCAGCACTTTGATCTGCATTCTTATGAAAGCCTAAGCCTGGGTCGAAAATAATTGAGGAGCGAGCGAGCCCCTGAAGCTCTGCTCGCTGCAGAGCTTCTTGCCATTCTTGGCGTACTTCCTCGACAACGTCTTGGTAGGCTTCGGCTGCGTATTCTGAAAAGCCTGTCATCGTTTGCATGCTCCCGCGGCTATGCATCAGCATTAACATAGCATTTTCGTCGCCGATGCATCCTGCCAATTCCGGATCGCTCAAACAGGAAACATCATTGATCAGGTGAGCTCCATTATTTAAGAGCGGGCGAGCAACGGCGCTTTGTGTTGTGTCGATTGAGATCCAGGCGTCCAGCTCTCGAGCATATTCAACAATCGGTTCGAGCCGTGCCAGTTGGGTCGCTGCCGGAATTGCCGGGGCTCCTGGGCGCGTTGATTCTGCTCCAAAGTCGAGCAACTCAGCCCCTTCTTCGATCAGCTGATGGACTCTCTCTTTCGCGCGACCCAGACCCAAATAGGAGCCACCATCATAAAAGGAATCTGCCGTGATATTGACGATTCCCATGATAATGGGGTCTTGGTTTTTCTGGGCATGAGCCACAAAGCTAGCAAAAGAAGTCACGTGTCTTGAAATGTAGCATCATGTAGGTCTTATCCCCAAGAAATTGGTGTTTTGCTTTTCAAGCAAGCCGCAGAGGCTCATCTTGAGCGCCGGGCTTCATTGCGTCTCGGGTTCTAGTCGACAGCTGATAGCCG
>JAKVCH010000434.1 GCA_022447485.1 Polyangiaceae bacterium
TGGGACGGGCCCGCCATGCGCAACAAGCCGGCGGCTTCTGAGGAAGGAGGGTGTTCGAGGTGGAAATCGGGAAGTGAACCGAGTTTACTGAGTTCAACATCTTCGCCAGAAACCAAGAATTGCGAAGAATAGTTCTTAGCCCTATTCCAGCATAAGCAAGCGTTGGGAGATAAAGATTGGGAAAACATCAGAAGGGCTGAGTCCTCTTCTGCTCGTGGTTCGCGCAGGAACCCTCCGGCATGCACCTGGCGGACACCTCGGGCATTTTTCGCTTCAAAGAACACGGCGAGAGGGGTGAACGAGCCCCCTAAACCAACCAAGTCGATAACTCGCGCTGTACTAAGAGAGGCGACCGCATTGTCGATTTGGGGATCATTCTGCCAGGATCGGAGGCAAGAATGCAACTGCTGAGGCAAGGCCTTCACGGTCGCTTGTAGTGATTCTAGTGTCACCATTGCGAATCAGCTGGAGCTGCCTCACTCGCCTTATTTTTCGCCATCAGTTGAAGATAAACGACAAGGGCGTCCAAATCTTCATCCGTAAAATCGGGGTGAGGCGGCATGGCCGAAATTCGGAATTGAGCCGGGTTCTCAATGAACTGACGAACAAACTTCTCGCTTCGGTATTCAAGTATATTTTGAGGAATATTCAGCTCTGGTCCCACCCGTCCGCCTTGCTGATTAATTGCGTGACAGCGCACGCAATCGGCGAGAAAGATAGCATGTCCTCGGGCCGCCTTGCTCGCCGGAGCGATGCCCTTCTTGGGCTTGAGCTTGGGGTAATCTTTGCCATCGGGAAACCAATGCATCGCCGCTATAGCCCAAGGCCGTGGGTTTTTATGTACGTCTCGGTAGTTGTCCCCAGCCCAAATCATATAGAGCGGGGCCGGATCGGCACGCCGAGAACCAATCGGCTCCCACGTCCCTGATTCTTCATCGATAAATGCCAAAAAGGCATCCGGATCAGAGACGAGTGCGGCGCTCAACTGCACCTGGTACCCATCTCGAGCGACAAACTCAAAAACCCCTTTGAGCTTTGTCTCGGGAGACAGGCCTAAGACACGATGCAGCATTCGGTTGAGAGGCAAGGCGCGAAAGACTTTCTTACGTTCATAATAAGGGTCGAAGGTTTCTATACTCTCTGGATGACCGCCTTGAATCAGTTCGGGTAGAGAAAATCGACGCACTAAAGTCTGTTCACGATAGGCGAGGAACTCACCCGAAACGGCAAGGGCTGGCGCAGCAACTTGTCGAGGTGCCGTAGCGGTGGTTTTTGCCGCAGGGGGGCAAAGCGCAAGGAGTTCTTCTTGACTGCAAGACGGCGTTTGCGGCTGACAGCCGCTGATTCCAACGCCTACGCCAAGGAGCAGCAGGACGCTCAGCGAGCGAGGAGGGGCCCACGAGCCTCGCTTCAGGAGCAACCACAAAAATGGAATGTACAACCCATAGTAGAGAAGGTTGGGAAGAATACGAAGAGCATAGCCCGCGTCAAAACCTGCTAGGATAATCACATCAGCCAAAGCCCAGAATGAGTAATAAAGAGCCACGTATTTGAGAACCTGTTCGGCGATTGAAAGGTGGCTACCGGAAGCTTCTCGCGTTAAGCGCCGCTGCCGATAGAGAAGCACCGCTGTCAAGAAAACGAAAAGCAGCTCGTAAACAAGATAGGTCCAACGAACGTCAGTAAAGAAATTCGGGAAAACCTTGATCAAGAAATGCTGCTTCATGGGTACGAACAAGGTGAACCCCAGAGCCCTCGTCATTTTCACGAGCAGGTGTCGAGGCTCGTCGTTCAAAAGCTGGAGCAGGAGGAACACCCTAAAATCGCCGAAGAGCACGAAAAACAGCCCTATCTTTGGCTGCCATTCTCTTATGCTCGAAAAACCTCCCACCCACGAGGAGGTAAACACAGCGTCGAACACGCTCTCAACCAGGAAAAACGTCAAATACAGACGCCATCGGACCGGGCTCCGATGAACCCAGGGCAGAACCAGCAGAGGGATAAGAATTAACAGCCCTGGATGCTGCCAAGCACTTGCATAAAAACTCTGCCACACAGTGAATAACTAGTGTCCTTCGGCGCCAAGGGCAAATCTGAATAAAAACTGGTACACTGGAGATGATGGCGAGCGATGACTCCAGGAACGACCCCAGCAAGAAGGCACTACGCTCGCCGATGCGCCCAGATCCTAAGAAAAGCGCGACCGGTGAGTTGCGCAAGTTGGCGGATTCTGTTTTGGCGCCGCATACCGAAGAAGGTAGAGACAGCTTTCCGCCCGAGGCCCAGCAACGCCTCCGAGATGCCGTTGAGCTCCTCGTATCTCTTCATCGTGTGTCCATTGAGATGACACAAGCGGAAGACGAAAAGGAAATGCTGCGCCGTGCTGTTGTTGCTGGTTTGACAGAATTACAAGTCGACCGCATGGCAATATTCTTAATTGAAGACGGCTCGATGCGCGGCACCTGGGGCACCGATGAAAGGGGGCAGATTATTGATGAGTCAGATTTTCTCTCACCCATCCCCGAGCATCCGATTGTGCAGCAAGCACTTGTTCAGAAAGACTATATGGCCGTCAATGAAGACGCGCCGCTCTATCTTCGCGATCAAGTCGTAGGGACAGGCTGGAATGCCATGGTGTCACTCTGGACGGGCGAGAAAGCTCTCGGATGGATTGCCTGCGACAATCTCTTGCACCAACGTCCCCTGAAGCCCTTTCAACGAGAGGTGCTGAAGCTTTTTGGCTCTGCGGTAGCGCAGATGCTTGAACGGACGCGTGCCCAGGCTGCTTTGCGAGACCTGAACCGCGAACTTGAAGAGCGTGTTTCTGAACGCACCAGTGAATTAGCTCGCGCAAATCAACGCCTGGAGGCCGCCAACTTAGAGCTGGAGCGAATCAGTCATCAAGATGGGCTCACAGGGATAGCCAATCGTCGCTACTTTGATGAGATGTTCAAAAAAGAAGTCAGCAGGGCGCGTCGTACCGCAACGTCAATGAGCGTAGTGATGATCGACGTCGATCACTTCAAAGGCGTTCAACGACCACTTTGGACACTTGGCAGGTGATGAGACGCTCAAACAGGTGGCTACCGCGCTGGCCTCGGCAGGACGAAGAGCAGGAGACTTAGTGGCACGTTATGGCGGGGAAGAGTTTATTCTTCTCTTACCGGGTTGCGAGGAGAGAGACGCGCGTTTGGTAGCTGAGCGGGCACGAAAAGCAGTGCAGGAACTCAAGATCCCACACTCCAAAAGCCCGGTTGCTGAGGTCGTCACCATTAGTCTCGGCACAGCAACCCTTGCTCCAGCAAATGGTCGACCCCTGAGAAGTGAACCTGCTTCGCGAGTCGCCTACAACAATGAGCTCTGTAATAGCTTGGTCCAACGAGCCGACCAAGCGCTCTACATTGCCAAGGAGTCAGGTAGAAACAGGGTCGTTGCTGCTTCCCCCAGCGAGCGCCCTCCGAACTGACT
>JAKVCH010000435.1 GCA_022447485.1 Polyangiaceae bacterium
GGCTGAGTTCATCGCCAACTTGAGCCAAATGGAGCTCATTGGAATTCTGATAGAGCAAAAAAGCGCCCTGACTCGTTTGTGCGAAGCTCAGCAATCTTCTCAGACGACTCGGGGCGCGAACGACACGCAAGGGCTGCTCTTTCGAAAACCACACTAAGGTTACTCCTGACTTACTGCGCATCAACGCTAAGCCGGAATCTCCTTTTGCGTCGAAGGCGAGATGAGTCCAGCGAGAAGCGCGCTCCAAATGTCCCAACGACTCAGCTGCCACGCGGCTCGTCGGAAAGAGACCGGGCGTATCAGCCGACGACTCCGTCTGCAAAGGACGAAAGGGATTGACGAAATCAATGCGCGAAGAAGCTAGGTCGCCCCATTCTAGGCGCCGAGGTCCCTCCACGACAAAGCGAGCCACACCGCTCCTGAGGCTTCGCTCAATTCCCACATCTTGAGAGGAGAGCTGCCGAAAGCGAAGGTCACCAAACGCTGAAAACGAAGTGGCAAACTGAGTCAGAAAGTCGGTCGGATCAGCTGCTTGCGCCAGCCTCTTCGATGAGGAAGGACCCTTTGCCGCTTTCAGCGTAGCTTGATTCCGCTGGCGACAATGAAAAAGAAAACGTCCAACACCGCTCGGGGGAGGGCGACGAAGCTCGGGTAAGGAAGGCTGAATCGGTTCTTCCTGCTCCGGCCACCAGCCGAGCTGGAGCCATTGACCCAAAACACAACCAGCCTCCCCACAGCCCAAGCGAGGGCGCGAAAATTCCTCATGAGAGTGGGCCGGCTCGGGATCTCCGCTCACCCAAGGGTAAGAACGGGTTCGGAAGTTCTGCCCGCCATCGATAGATAACTTCAAAAAGCCCGAGGCGCCCCAAATTGCCGCTCGCTCAGCGGAGAGAAAAGCCCGCCTCAAGGGGCGCTGAATCACTCCAGCAGAGAGAATCGCTCCTTCTTCAAGAACGATTCCCACAAAATCTTCGCCGCTCGTTAACCAAATGCCCGGTCGACTTTGAGACGAAAAAGCCTGGGGAAGAAGTTGACCCTGGAGTAATAAATCCCGCAGGCTCTGGTCGTCGGGGAAGGGAAGATCTCGAGCAACTCCGAGCCCGAGATCGAAAAAACGCAGCCCCTCTGGCCGGAGGGCAAACGCGAAAGTCTGGGACTCATTCACACCGTAGGCGAGAGGGCCGTCGGGTAACCGACCTGGCCAAGTCAGCTCTTGAACGCCTGTCGCGCTTATGCGGCAAAAAGTCTGAGTCTGGTCCTGCAAAGCACCCGGTCGATGCTCACATCCCCCGGGTAAAAGAACCACGCCCTGATCGGCGGCGAGGGCTTGATTCTGATTCGACACTTGCGCCAAGCGCCGCACCAAGAGGCCTCCCTTCGCCGGATTATTGGCGGGTGGCGCGTTCACTGCCAACAACGATGTTACATCTCCACGGCAATAGAGCAGACCACGTCCAGCATTCCCACAATTCAACCCCTCTTCGACAGCATACTCATCGAAGACAACTCTACCCTTCCGATCAAGCGTGAGAGTCGAGGCTCTCCCTTCCTTCACTCTCACCAGCTGGTGCCCCTCGAACGCACTCCCTGGCCTGACCAGGGCGCCCTCTTGAATCAACTCGAGCAGGTCTGAACTGAAATTACGCTCCGCCAATTGTAAGACTCGTGCCTGGTGACGCGCTGCCGCTCCCGAGCTCTGCCCTTTCGAGCGAGGCGGGGCAGCGCGAGTTGATACATGCCCGGGACTCAGGTTCGGCGCCACGCCCCTGAATGCCCGGCCAGACCGTCCACCCTCGAAGGGTTGGTAGCGAAGAAATTTATCCAGGGTACCAGGGCCCTGAGGTCCAGTCACCCGCAGCAACTCTCCTTGAAGGAGCCGTAAATCGGGTCCTAAAACTTCAAAGTGTCGCCCCCCATCACGGCTTCCTAATAAGCCCAAAATAGGCGACTCGATGAGAACACGCTCGCCGTTTACAAAGAGCCGATCGCTTTGAACGACAGCAGGCAGATCGCTCGCTAACAATTCGCCACTCTGGGCGTCAAGAACAAGCTGGCCATTCGAAAGGTAAATACGATCTCCGCCAAAAGCTACCGAACGCACTAAGCCGGGCACCCGAACAAAGGGCTCCAACGGAGCAGTCCACGTCTCAGCGCGCCAGATACCAGTTGTCGCTGAATATTCACCAGCGAGAGGCTGGAGAAAGAGAAACCCGCCACCTTGAGAGCGAGGAATGCGATAACCTTGCGGCTCCCCACCATCAGGGAAGTAATCAATAGAAACCTGACCCTCGCCAGCTGCAGACCCATGCACCCGCAAGCGATTCATGATGCGTCGGTCCTGATGATTGAAAAGGCTGAGAGGAATAAATCGCAGAGGGTACCCCTCGGTGTCGGCCTGGGAAGACGACTCGAAGGAGCCCAACTCTTCCTGAGCGAAGGCGCTCGCTGCGCTTAGCTCGCCCCAAAGAAAGCAGGTGCAATAGACCCAAAGGGCTCGCCGTAAACGACTAATTTTCACCCCCTTTTTCCTTTCAACACTCTCACAATGCCGTCGACGCTTCCACTCTCTCCAACTTCTCAATGATCACCGGATACTCGTTTTCCTCATCTTGAGAAAAGCGATGCAGCTCAGTCGCACGCCAGGCCTTTTCGTCGAATGAGGGAAAGAAAATATCTCCGTCGATTTCGGCCAAAATCCTCGTCCGATAAAATACTTGAGAGAGCGGCAATGCCAATCGGTAAATCTCTGCCCCTCCAATAATGAAAGGCTCGTCTTCAGCTGGAAGCAAACTTAAAGCCTCTTCCACAGAGTGGACAACCTCAACCCCCGGAATCTGTAGCGCAGTCTGACGAGTGACCACTATATTGCGCCGCTTGGGCAGAGCCCTGCCCATAGCATCGTAATTCCGTCGACCCATGATCACTGGCTTGCCAAGGGTCATCTGCTGAAAGAAGCGCATATCTTTCTTGAGGCGAAAAGGCAGAGCATTGTCCCGCCCAATCACGCCATTCTGCGCCACAGCAGCAATCATCGACACCCGAGACATTAGACCGCCACCGGGGCCTTTATATGAGCATGGGGCTCGTAATCTACCAACTCAAAGTCACTCAACTGAAATGAGAAGATATCCTTCACCTCAGGGTTGATCTTCATGGTCGGTAATGACTTTGGCTCCCGACTGAGCTGTAGCTCGGCTTGCTGCAGGTGATTTTGATAAAGGTGCACATCACCAAAAGTATGGATAAATTCTCCCGGCTGAAGACCAGTCACCTGAGCCAGCATCATCGTCAGTAAAGAGTAACTGGCAATATTAAAAGGCACCCCGAGGAAGACGTCCGCACTTCGCTGATAGAGCTGACAACTCAACTTGCCGTCGGCGACGTAGAACTGGAAAAGACAATGACAGGGAGGCAGCGCCATCTTGTTAATATCCGCAACATTCCAGGCGCAGACAATCAAGCG
>JAKVCH010000436.1 GCA_022447485.1 Polyangiaceae bacterium
ACCAGCATCGTTGACAATCGGGCCCGGACGGAGCCGATCAGCGGCTCGCTTTTCCACTAATTCATCGTAGCGTCCCGTCGGCACAAAGCAGAGTTCCTGGCTTTCGCCTTTTTTTGCACCCGGCAATTCGAGAGCCAGCGCTTCACGCCGGACGGTCGGCTTATCGACCTCGCCCAACGGAAACATCAAACGCGCTAAGGTCGCGTCGGGAAGCATATGTAGAAAGTAACTTTGATCTTTCTTCAGATCGTCGGCGCGATAAAGGTCGACGCCCCCAGTCTCTCGTTCAACGATCTTAACGTAATGTCCAGTCGCTACCTTGCTCGCGCCCAAGCGGTCCGCCAGGGCAATCAACTCGGCAACCTTCACACCACGATTGCAACGTACGCAAGGGCTCGGTGTCTTACCGGCTAAGTACTCTTCGACGAAGGGAGCAACGACTTCTTTTTCAAAGAGTTCTCGGCGATCAAAGGCAAAATGTTTAAACCCGAGCTTATCTGCAACGCGACGGGCATCATGCACATCTTCCGGCGCGCAGCATCGCCCCTTCACGCTGCCGTCGTCCGGGTAATCCCAGAGATGCAAAGTCACACCGACGACGTCATAACCAGCAGCCTGCAGACGAGCCGCGGCCACGGAGGAATCGACTCCGCCACTCATGGCAATCATCACTCTCTCAGACATCGGGGTGGCCATAACGCTGTCCCAGCCCATTGCAAGGGGAAAGGTGAAGATTCAGTCAGAATTAGACCATCTCATCAAGTTTATGCGCTCGAATCCAGATCTTTGAGGCGTCGCTGTAAACGCTGTAGCGCCCGGGTGTGCACCCGCGTGGCCCAGGACTTATGGTAGCCAAATTCGCGAGCGATTTTATCAAGACGCTCCCCCTGCAGGTAGTGACGTTGGATAATTTCTCGATCGGGTTCCGGTAGCTCATCGATAGCGCTTCGAACCTGCTCTCTTAACTGGACTTCGCCGACGAGTTCTTCGGAGTTTTGCCCACGGTCTTTCGCTACCCATTCACCATCGACCACCGCGCTTTCAGCAAACACTCCAACGGTCATAGCGGTCACCATTTGCGCCATATGATGATGCAAACGATCGCAGGCCTGTTCCGGCGAGCTACCTTTCACGGTCGCGACGCTGGCTCCAACGGTATTGGCAGCCCGCAGCATTTGAATTCGCTCATAGCCTCGTCGAGACCAATTACCCATCTTGCGTAGGCCATCAAACATCGCCCCCCTCACCCGATAGTAGGCGAAGTGCCGAAATGAGCAGTCTCGACTCTCGTCAAATCTCAAGGCGGCCTCGACCAGACCTTGGCGTCCGCAAGCGACAAGGTCGTCATGTTCGTAATCTAAGCCCTCGCGTCTCACTTGAGCCGCGATCATTTGCACCAATTCCTCGCCTTCGCGCACCCTTGCCGCAAGCCTAGCTTCCTGACCCTCGTCCCAGATAGTGTCCTGCCCCCCTACATCCACCCAGAAGTCGTTAAACCGGTGGGTCACGAAGATCCAGGAGAAGCAAAACCCAGCGAAAACAAGCCCAGATCTGGCAACCCAGCGAAGCTAGCCTGTCTTCCGGCTGAAACAGTAGCGCCTAAGCCCGGAAAGGAAGGAGGGAAAGGGGAGGGAGGAAGTGTTAAGTATTGAAAATTCCGCCTATTTTTTCACTAAGGGCTGGATCTCACGCAATCTGCCGGCGATGATAGAAGGGCATGATTTCCGGCGTTTCCCTTCCACCTGCCGAGCAGCCTCGGGTGCTCGTTGTGGACGACGAAAAATTTATTCGAGACATCCTAGCCGATTTCCTGACCATGGAGGGCTACCTTGTTCGGACTGCTGACGATGGTCAACGAGCCGTTGAAGAACTCTCCCGCGGTGAATTTAATCTGGTGCTCAGCGACCTGAAAATGCCACGTATGGGTGGCCTGGAGTTACTCCAGCATATCTCCCGCCACCACCCTGACACGCTGACCGTTATCATGACCGGTTTTGGTACGGTCGAAACAGCGATCGATGCCATGAAGCGAGGGGCGTATGACTATATCTTAAAGCCGTTTAAGGTGGATGAAATCGTCCACGTGATTCAACGAGGCTTAGACAAGCAGCGCCTTGCGGCCGAAAACCTAAGATTACGTGAAGCGCTGTCTCTCTACAAGGTGAGCGAAGCTATCACCCATAGCCTGAGTCTTGACGAAGTCGTGGCAACAGTCGCCGAAAATGCCCTCACAGAAATCCGTGCCGATGCTGTGATGATGTGGCTCGATGACGGCGAGGGAAATTACTTTGAGCGCTTGAGTGAAATTCGCTCCAGCGGTACCCCCTCCCGTTCCTGCGGCACCCTAGCGCCTCTGGTTGTACAAGAAAGGTTATCGCAGGGTCAGCCCGTGATTATTCACGGGAGTGACGGCCTCAAGCTCTTTGATGCTCATCCCCAATATTCCTTGGTGAGCACTGCCATTGTGCCTCTGAGAGTAAGAGCGAAGTTGATTGGCTGGATTGGCATTGCCTCTTGGACCGAAGGCCATCGTTTTACAGAAGGACAACGTAAACTATTGAGCATTGTCGCTTCTCGAACGGCCGCAGCAATTGAAAACGCCCGACTTTACGAAGACCTCCAAGCTACGTTTCAGCAGACAATCAAAAGCTTGGCCAACACCATCGATAAGTTGGATCGTTACACCGCCGGACATTCAGAACGGGTTGCTCTCTACGCATCTCGATTAGCTCGGTGGATGGGGCTGTCAGAAGCCGATATTGAAATTGTCCGTCAAGCGGCTTTGATGCATGATATTGGTAAAATTGGTTGTGTGCTCAATCTAAATAAACCAGGCAAGCTCACCGCCGGGGAATATGAAGACTTTCAAAAACACCCCACCTACGGCAAGGAAATTCTCGACCCGATTCAATTCCTCACGCCAGTGATCCCTGGAGTGTTTTTGCACCATGAGCGCTGGGATGGAAGAGGCTACCCTCTCGGGTTAAAAGGAACGAAAATACCTTTAATCGCCCGGATTATCAGCGTGGCAGACACTTACGACGCAATGACCAGCGATCGAGCCTATCGCAAGGCTCTTCCTCATGAAGTCACCGTCGACGAAATCGAGCGCTGTTCGAAATCGCAATTCGATCCAGACGCGGCAGGGGTTTTCTTAGAAAAAATTGACGCTTTTCGAGAAGAAGAGCGCGCCGCTGGCAAAGATATCCCAGAATAACACAATGAACACATCTTTGCGGACCTATTGGTTGGGTCGACGTGACTACGCGCCAACGCTTCAGTTGATGCAAGACCTAGTCACCGCTCGGCGCAAGAATCAAATCCAGGACATGCTCTTGCTGCTGGAACATGCCCCGGTGATCACCTTGGGGCGAGGAGCCAAGCTGCAGCATATCTTGGAGGGCAAGGAAGAACTGGAGCGAATCGGCATTCAAGTCGTCGAAACAGGGCGCGGCGGA
>JAKVCH010000437.1 GCA_022447485.1 Polyangiaceae bacterium
TTTCCTTTCACCCCACGCTAGCGCAGAAGGAACTGATCAACTCGGTACGACCCAACCGTTACGATCCGGAACAATACTCGCGGTAGATATTCTAGAAACAAGCGGAGAGTCGATAGTCTGGACGGGCGCCGGTAATGTCGCCGTCACGGCACCATCCGGAGCGAGTCTTGGTACATTCGTGAGCGGCGCCACAATTACGGCATCAGAGGGCATTGGCCGCTACAACTTGACCGTGAACAGCGCTCAAAGTGCTGGCTCCGCTTGGGATGTTGAGGTCGTCGGGCAATTGATACCCGGGGGACGCCTGTCGTCTCAAAACTGGCAATTCAACACGGGTTCATTTTCAGAAAGCGCAGCGACCAATGGTAGTTTTTACGCTCTCGTTCCGGCGGGCGACGATGACTCCACAGCAGTGATCGAGCTGAAGCTCGAGGGGCTCTCTGGGTACGTCTACAATATCAATGCGAACAGAGTCGGAGTGAGCGGAGTCAACGGCGGAAAGAGTGTTTCCACCGCCAACAACACGGTCGCGCAGGACTTCTACATCTTTCTTCAGCCGCCATCGGTGGCGTCCTACGCCACCGCGTCTCCAACTATCAGCGGTTTCAACTTCCAGGCGGGAGAGTCAACCGACGTGCTGGGAAATAGCGTCACTCCTTGCACAAAGATTATCGCTGGAGCCAGTCGAGGCTACTTTCACTTCAATACCAATGTAGAAGGCACCTACCATCTGCAGTGCGATATCGATCAAGATGGCGAATACAGCACAACGAGTGGTGATGACCTGCTCATGACTGGTGGCTGTTCCTCTGGAGATAATGTTGTTGGCTGGAACGGATTACTCAACGGCACGGCAGTCTCCACCGGCACCTACGATTGCCGAGTAAAAGTCAATGTAGGTGAATTTCACTATGTGGGAACCGATATCGAGACAAGCTATCCGGGACTACGTATTTTCGAGGTAGCTTCTGACGAGACTCGCACGGGGCTCAGTATGTATTGGAACGACTCGCTAGTTCAATCCAGCAGCGTTACGATGCCCAACGGCGCTACGGGTCTCGAACAATCAGAGGGAACAATACAATCCGGGGCCTATAACGATGCCGCGTCACCCAACGTCAATGCTCGAAGTTGGGGTAATTTTAACTCATCAAGTAAAGGCAATAACACCTATCTCGATACCTATGTTTGGCTGGACAGTACAGCGTCCACCAGTATCTCAATTATCGCTACCGATGACACCGACACAGATGGCGATGGCCTGAGTGATCATACCGAGGAGTGTCATATTGGCAGTGACCCGAACGACGATGACACAGATGATGATGGCACTCTGGACGGGGAACAGTACTCAGTGCCGGAGTCTTCGGACTTTGCTGGCTTGGAAAGTAACGGCCGACTGGCAACGGCTCTTGCTCGAAGAGCAATTCGACGTTCGCGACTGACTCTCGCGCCGACGAAATTTGCTGTAGCCAGCAACGAATCATCGCAAGGAGAGCTAGGGCTCCTCCCGAACTATGCAGCAGGCTTACAGGCGAATCTCAAGGCACCCTCTGATCTTGTTGAGATAACAAATGCTGATGCAGCACTAGGAGCGGACTATTTAGATGAAGAAGGAACGCGCCATGGCGGTGCCCTTTTGCTGCAGGCCGAGGGGGGGTACTACGAGCATGAACGAGCTATCTGTGATCGCGTTCGAGGCGGTAAGCTTTTAAATATCGAAGAACGAGCCTTTCAAGGTCTCACCGTTCTCGAGACAACTATGAAGAACAGCCGAGAAGGCCGACTGGAGTACGCTCGTAGTCTGCGCTTGGTCAAACTTGAAGACGATACGTCCTGGGTTCCTCAAAGCCACTGGCTGTCCAAGGACTCTCTGCCGACTCAAGAAAAGAGCAAAACTATCTCACTCCAAGTCTGGAGTGAGAATCGCGACAGACTCGCACTGCTCTTTCAAGAGATCATTCAGCACCTAGAATCGAATCTCACGATCGCTTGGCCAGAGACTATCGAATTCCCAGATGATGAAGATTACAATAGTGAATTTGAAGAGCAAAAAAAGAAAGCGCAAGACGCCTCAGGTCGCGCTCCACTCGTTGTTATGCGCCAGGCCTCAACTCTCGGCGGAAAGCTCAAGATAGAGTCAGCTCGCCGCCATGGCGGAGGAAAGGCGGCGCTGCGCATCATAAAAATGGAAGAAGACGCCGAGACAGAGTCAGTTCTTCACTTCGGCATCGAGCACCTTGCGGCACCACATACGACGGAGCTTGATTTAGGGCCGTTTTTGGATGCAACAGCTGAGCTAGTCGTGAACGGCAAAGTGGAGGACCAAGTTTGGATCAGCGATGGTGCCTGGGCACCTTATGATTCTTCGATCTGGGATGGCACTGCATCCACCCAAAGCTTTAGTCGAACGGCCTGCTCGCTCCAACATCTGCAAGCAACGACCCTCGCGTCGAATGCAATCGCTCTTTCGGGTTGTGCAAAGGCTGAATCATCTGAAAGTCCTGGGGAAGCTGGCGTTGCTCGCCATCTCAGCGAGCCTTTACAACTCGGGGACCTGAACACTCTCTCCTTTTGGGTGAACGCGACGGCTCCCTATCATGTCTGCCTGCAATCAACAGAAGGGCACGGGTGCTTGGAAATGCCCGCCGCCCAAGGTGAATGGAAACACATCCCTCTGGTGGACTTTGGTCTCAGTGACAAAACAATCGAATTGCAAAGCTTTGAAACAATCTCAGGCAGCCAAAGCGCCATCGAAATTTCCGGCCTCACTTGGACAGAGTCTCTTCAAGATAACGCGTCCGCTCAGGATAGTGGATGCCACATCTCAAGTAGCCGGAAACCCGACAAGGTGCCTCTGATTTGGCTCAGCCTAGTTTTTACGATTCCCCTTCTCTGGTCTTTGCGGCGCAAGAAGCCTTCAGCTCGCATGAAGAAGAGGTGAAAGAGCGTATGCTGCAGCGCGAAAGCAAGCCTGCCACCGAAAGCTCACGGGAAGTTTACCCTATCGTCCTATTAAAAAGCTAAGCCCACGGCATGGAGAGCGAACATGTCCTGAGAGCGCAACTTGAACTCGTAGCAATCGACATGGGTTACGGACACTTGCGACCGGCCTACGCCCTCGCCGAGTTTTTGGGAAACCATCCAATTTTACTCGCCGATCAGGCCCCGTTAGCAACACCTGAGGAACAACAAAAATGGACTCAGGCAAGGAAAATCTACGAATTTCTATCTCAAGCTGGAAAGTTCCCTCTCGTTGGAGGGCCGCTTGCAGACCTTCTTCAGGGAGTGACAAGTATTCCGTCTCTCTACCCAATGCGCGATCTCTCGAGCCGAACGCCAGCAGTCCGACTTCTCGCTCACGCGGCGAAAGAGGGCATGGGACTAGGGCTAGCGGCGCGACTCCAAAGATCCGGAAACACTCTCCTCACCACATTCTTTGGCCCCGCTGTTCTTT
>JAKVCH010000438.1 GCA_022447485.1 Polyangiaceae bacterium
CAAAGCCGTCGAGATAGTGGTCCGACTCGCTTCCTAGCTCGACTAGTTTTCCTCCCAGATAGTCCCCAAGCCAGCTATCTGTGAGATGTTCACAAAGCTGAGCGGCCTCATGTTGAGGACGGCGAGTGGTGAGTCCCTGACAAGATTCCAGATAGGCAGGCGGGGTTGCGGCTCCTAGCTGCTGGTTTTTCGGGGCTGTGGACTGAGCCTCCATCGAAGAGCTGTCGACGCGCGTCAGCAGTTTCTTCTTGCCTTTCCGCACCCAAAGAGGCGGATAAGAGCTAATTCGCGTGGGTCGCCAAGAGAGGGAGCTGGGTGGAGGATCAGACTTTTTTGACACTAAAACCAATCTTCGAGACTACGGTCGACTGCTTCTTGGAGAACGGAGCTCGGTAGTTGCAGAGTCGAACCCCGGCTGACTCTTCGTTCCTGGAGCTCAAGGAGAGAGTCGTCGTGTTGATCAGAGCTTTGCTGTCCTACGAATCTCTGATTGCTGGCAAGGCTCGCTGTCCAGCTCGCGTTGCTGGTTGGGGGAGCAATGATTTTTTCTGGCAATAGGGCGCTATTCTGTTGCCGTGGCCGTGATGGTTGAGTCAAGGAGCTGGAGGCGCCTTGTCTCTGTACGTTGAGAGAGACCTGCGACAAAGATGATGTTGATGGGTGATTCGTGTAATCGAGTGTCCCCAGACCTTTTTGCAGATAGCTGTTGGCACGGCGCGTCACTGAGGCAGTATATGCTTGTGGAGAGCCGGTAAAGTAGCCGCCTTGATGTAAGGCGTGAACAAATTCGGGAGCTTGCCCACTCTGGGCGGCACTCAGTGCTTTGGGATACTTTCGTCGAAGCAAGGAGACGTAATCTTGGGCTCCAGATTCCGGGGTAGAATAGGCGCGAAAGTGGTCCACTATTTTTACTTCGTGAGCACCATACCCTTCCTTGGTTCTTGCGGCTGCTGTCAGTCCCTCCGGGCCAACCCCTTTAATACCTCCGAAGTTGTTGTTGTACATTGAGGTCCCTTGGCCTGTCTCGTGGGACCATTGGGCCGTGAGGATTGCTACAGCTTCGGGTGTTGGAGGGGAGCCCAACTCCTTTGTCCAAGCCTGCTCAAGAGCAGCGGCGGCCCTAGCTACCGAGAGTTTGGTCCTGCTGAGTCGTACGACTTGTCGACCTGGACGGCCTACCTTTTCAGAATCCGTTGCCGTGCTTTTCTTTGCATCGCGCAGCGCTTCAGAGAATTCACTTTTCGGTGGACTCTGCGCCGGCCCGCTCACGACTTGCTCTCGGCTGAGGGCGATCTGTGCGGTGGGGCTGATATTCATCGGGAATAATTAAGCAATTCTTGGGCCAGAAATTTGGGCATCTGGGAGGGCTCTCAGCTAGCTCTTGTCAGTTCTTTGACGCCGTGGAGCCGTTGCTCGTCATGGGGCTGACGTATCTTCCTTAATTTGAGGGTTTTTTCATCACTGCCTTCCTTGCGAGCCCGCAAAAAATAGGCGCTTTCGTATCTTTCTTTGCTCCGCAGGAATTGGCGCGAGTCTTGCTGTCTATGCTCTATGGCAAGCGGTATATGGGCAGCGGCGTCTGGGGCGGTGAGTCAGGTGGCTCATTTAGATAATGCCTCGAATAATCTTGCCAATTTAGATACCCCGGGGTTTCGCGCCGATAGAATGGTGTTTCGCAATGTGTTGCGTTCTGAGTTGAGTGGTTCAGCTGTTCATCCGAGTTTGGAACATAATGTGATTCGCTCTGTCTCTCACGACATGCGAGCGGGGCGGATTGTACCCACTGGCCGGAGTCTGGATGTAGCCTTGCCTGAGGCAAATCAGTTTTTTGCGGTTGGTGCTGATGCAGGAGTTCGTTTTACGCGAGCCGGCAGTCTTCATGTTCAGCCGAATGGCCTCGTGACGGGCCCAAGTGGCATTCCTTATCTTGGGCAAGGGGGTCAACCCTTGATCGTACCCGCCGGTGCTGGAGAAGTGGGAGTTTCCAGAAACGGCGATTTACTGATCGATGGCCAACCCGACGGACAGCGGCTGATGGTCGTAAAGTTTGCAAACTTTGAAGCCCTGGAGAAGGAAGGTAATGTTCTCTTTCGTGCGCCTGCCAGAGCCGGTGCGGCTGAGGTGATCGACGAGTTTGCCCTGGAGACGCAAGCTCTTGAAAAGTCGACAGATCAGGCTTTTCTGCACATGTCGTCGGTTGTGGAGGCTAGCCGGAATTTTAATATGCTGACGGAGGTGATCCAAGCCTTTAAGAGTGTTGAGGAAAGGGCGGCTCGAGATATTGTGGGGTAGATCTTCTCTCGCAGAGCGTAGTCAAAAGGAGCACTTGCTCCACTCACTTTGCTCATGCAACATAGAGATGACTTATGACGTTCCCCAGTTTTCATCAGAATAGACCTACGACTCTCTCTCAGCCACTTTCTGTCCAGAAAAGGCTCCTTGCGAAAGGCTTCCGTCCAACCAGTCTCTTTCGGCGGTGTTCATTCCGCTGGATGACCATTCTGATGCCTCTCAGCACTGGAGTTGCTTGTGCTGGCGGAACAAGCGTGCGAACGGTCAAGGAACCCACTGGTGCCTCTGTCGCTTACGGCGCTCCTGAACAGACTTCCTACCGAGTGGAGGCAGATCCCCAGCGCGAGAAGCTGCGTCTGACCGTCTATGAGTCTTCCCTCTGCGACGTGATTCCTGTCACAATTGTTCAACGCTATCAGGTCGTGTACCGAGGCGAGAAGGAAGTCAGTCGTTCCCCCTTAAACAAGGGACAGGTTGCAGGCGATCCCACCAAGACAGTCCCTTGTCGACAGACTTGGGCACGGAATGTGGAAGTCATGCTGGAGCTAGGTGATTCTCGATTTTCTCTCGGAAAGACCAATGCAGGAGGCCAAGTGACGGCCGACCTTGCGAAACTTTTCGATACGGGAAACTACGAGCTGACGGACAAGTCAGCCAAGGTGATCTTACGCCTGAATCAAGGCCGCCCGCCCGTAACGATCGGCGAAGTTGCTTTGGGCGACTTGGCGCAACGCCAGGCGAAAGTCGACGAATTGATTCAGTCCTTGGAGGCAATCCTGGCAAAAGGAGAAACGGGGGCTTCTCCAGAAGAAATCAGCTCGTCTTACAAGCTCTATGGCCAGCTCATCGACCTTGCTGGGGATGACCCTCGGGTACAAGGTTTGGCTGCTCGCTTTCGAGAACTGACGATTGGTCGAAAGAAGGAGGAAGCCCGCGTTCGCCTCGAGAAGAATTTGCAGGCCTTGAGTGGAGCTCAAGAGTTGCTCAAAAATGCCGGCGATGCCGCCATTCCCCTTTATGTTCAGGCGGCTGTTTCCAGTGGTACAATGGATCGTCGAGCTTTAGAGTGGTCCAGTTTGCAGATCATGGGCGCGATCCGAGGTTCGAGCTTAATTTGCCAGCAGGGCTTTTCTTTCCAGGGTGTCCGAAGCTACGGTT
>JAKVCH010000439.1 GCA_022447485.1 Polyangiaceae bacterium
CGGCGACACGATCCTGGGCAAAGAGATACTCGCAGGGCGTAAGCGCTCGCCGCTTTGTGGCTGAGATTCTCCTCTTTCAGACATCGATAAGCACGTTGTACCCTCTGTCTCTGACAAGGAACTCGTGGTGTCGTTCTCTTTATAAACTCGATTGATCGTCTCTCGCATAGCTGGCTTCTCCGGCCCTGAATGAGACGGCTCATTCGTGCTTCCTTTAAGAGAATTATTTGTTCCGGCCACAAAGCCAAAGGACGGATTCGGCGAATTCAGCTCGCTGAAGCTAGATCAGGCGTCAAAAAGATAACTGTGGATCTGGTTTTTTTTTGACGCTCTAGGTCACTAGTGACCAAAATCGCTCAATACCCCCTCGGCCAGCTGACCAAAATGCGGCGTAGCTTGGGGCACCTAGCCCTCTTCATGACTCGGCACGGACTCTGCATACCAATCACCCATGAGTGGAATTTTCTCCGTCATGCAGCCGATGCAACAGGCTTTGAGCTACCATATGGAGCGGCATAATGTGCTGTCGACCAATATAGCTCATGTGGATACCCCGGGCTTTCGCCCCATGGAGCTCGAGCGAGCCGAGAGTCAAAACTTTGGCCGTGAGCTGTCTGTTGCTCTGACGCGAACAACCGAAAACCACCTATCACTGCCCCTCCAGGCTCAAGCGCAAAATGGACGTATTGTCCCCTCAGAGGACCTGATCGCGGGGCTGGACGGTAACCAGGTCTCACTAGATCGTGAAGCATCCAAGGTAGCAGCCAACCAACTACGCTTTGAAGTTGTGTCGGCCCTCGCATCGGCTCAACTTCGACAACTCTCTCATGCGGCATCTGACGGTCGCGGATAGGTAGAACAATTATGTTAGGCGCATTCTCTGCAATGAACATCGCGGCCTCTGGGCTTTCCGCTCAGCGGGTACGGATGAATACGATAGCTTCCAACCTGGCGAATGCCCGTACAACGCGCACCGAATCGGGCGAAATGTACCGTCGTATCGACCCAGTTTTTACAAGCAAGAATGTCGGCGGTCTCTCCTTCGGCCCTCGCCCCAAAGGAGTCTCAGAAGTCACCGTCGACCATCTCGTACAAGATCAAAGGGCTGGGCAAATGGTCCACGACCCTCAACATCCTGATGCTAACCAGGATGGCTACGTCCAGCTTCCCAATATTCATGTGGTCGAAGAAATGGTGAATATGATCACCGCCTCGCGGGCCTACGAAGCCGGAATTTCCTCGATTGAAAGCGTGAAGTCGATGGCCCGCTCAGCAGTCGAAATCGGAGGCTAATCATGGCGATCGCACCGCTGCAGCCATCATTAGCCTCGACCTTGGAAAGGTCGCAAAACAGCCCGAGCGCCTGGCAGACGCAGAATCTCAATTCCAGTGATCGTTTCAAAACCGAAGGCATTGACGGGACCTCTTTTATTGACTCCGTATCAGGGCCACGAGGCCCTGGCGAGCTTGAGGAACGCTCCTCTTTCGCCTCTCTGCTCGAAAACACCCTGCACACAACAAACTCACAGCTACATCGCGCGCACGACGCTTCTACTGCCTTTGCCAATGGCGAAAGCGACGATATTCACGGCACAATGCTCGCCGTCAGCCAGGCCGAAATTCAACTCAAACTCATGGGTTCCTTAAGAACGCGTGTTCTCGATGCCTTCAATGAAATTTGGAGAATGCAAATTTAATTATGTCCCGCAATTTTCAAGATTTTTTCGCCAGCTCCCGACAGTTTTGGGCCAGTCTCTCCACCCCGAAGCGGCTCGCATTAGTCCTTCTTTCGACTCTCGCATTAGCCGGCACCCTGATCTTTCCACGCCTGGCATCTCAGGAAAGAATGGTACCTCTCTACCGTCAAATGGAGCCAGAAGACGCAGCAGAAGTGGTGGAAAAGCTGAAGACCTCAAAGACACCCTACGAGCTCAGCGCCGGCGGAACTACCGTCTTGGTGCCAGAGGAAAGTCTTTATGCCCTCCGGCTTGAGATGGCAAAAGAAGGCCTTCCTCATGGTGGAAGCGTCGGTTTCGAGCTCTTTGACAAGAACCAATTCGGCGCCACTGAATTTGAACAACATGTAAACCTACGCCGTGCTCTTGAAGGTGAGTTAAGCCGATCCATCTCAACCGTGGCGGGCGTGAGTAAGGCCAGAGTCCACCTGGTCTTACCCCGTCAAAGCGTTTTTATTTCGAAAAGAGAAAAGGCCTCCGCTTCAATCGTTGTTCAACTCCGCAACCCTGGCGTTTTTGGTAAGAAAGAAATCGCTGCAGTCGTGCATCTCGTTTCCGCAGCTGTACCCGGACTACAGAGAAATAATATCAGCGTGGTCAGCACAGAAGGACTGACGCTACATCGTCCACATACAGACGACGACCCTGGATACTCGGGCGAAGCGCTGACTGAAGAAGCCCAAGCACTCGGAGCAATTCTAGAACAACGTGCTCTGGCTCAACTAGAAAAAGTTGTTGGGCCTGGCGGGGCTGACGTGCGAGTGTCAGTCGAACTCGATCCGTCAACTCGAGAATCAACGAAAGAAGTCTACGAACCAGAGCGTACCGCCCTACGAAGCGAGCAAGTCACGACGGAGAGTCAGCGAAGTAAGACTCTCGGCTCAGCGGGTATTCCTGGAGCGGTTTCTAACCTACCAGATGCAGGAGGCGAAGCACCGACTCGAGATTCCAACCCTGGTCCTAGCGAGAATAGTAACCGCAGCTCAACAACAAGAAATTGGGAGGTCGATCGACAGACGGAGAGGGTTCTGACGCCCGCTGGCACCGTTGCTCGCCTTTCTGTTGCGGTGCTCCTGAACGGAACCTGGACGAATGATGACGCAGGGGATGCGGTCTATGCGCCTCGCAAAGAATCAGAATTGGATCAGCTAGGTGCCCTCGTCCGCCAAGCGGTTGGTTTCAATGAGCTACGAGGAGACTCCATTTCCATCTCAACGGCTCAATTCGCTCGACCTGAGGTACGGGAGATCGATGCCGTACTTCCTCCGAAGCAGCCCTGGTGGCGACACCCAGGTGTCGCCCTCGGGGTACTGGCTGCCGTGCTCCTCACCCTACTTTCAGTCGTTATTCTTGTCTGGCGCTCAGGGAGGAAAAATTCCCTGAAAGAGCTAGCGGCAAAACGCCGCACTCAAGAAGTCGCGGAGATGAGCTCGAGCCCAGGAGCCACAGGCGCTGTGAGCCTTTCGGAGCCTGAAGAAGAGCTCAAAAGCCTCAGCGAGCCCAGCCCCAATAACGGCGCTGCAGCCATCGCGAATATGCGTACAAAAGCTCTAGAGCTCGCTGCTCATGACCCAGCGTCCACCTCAATTATTTTGCGTTCCTGGCTTGAAGAGGGAGTTCACCCCACTTCGGCTCCGAGAGAAGTTCAATGACAGAAGTACCACCAAGCCCCGATGACCAGCTCAATGGTCCTCAAAAAGCCGTATTG
>JAKVCH010000044.1 GCA_022447485.1 Polyangiaceae bacterium
ACTGCAAAACAGCCGGCTGAAGTCTGATCGCACCACGAAGCCCAGCCGAGGAGTTGAGGTACCCAGGGGAATTGGACTTGCCGGAGTCCGGCAAAAATTTCTAATTCACAGCTACTTTCGAGGGCTGTTTGTCGGGCTGATTTTCCTTCAAGCTGTTGGCCAGTGAGTTGTGAGTAGACCTTGAGTAATCCGCAGCCTTCGAAGCGAAGAGCATAATTTGTCTGGGTTGACTGGGACGTGCCCAGCTTCAGATGGCGGGGAATGAGATGGCTCAGCTCCGCTTTGACAACGAAGTCACTGCGCTCCTGGTCCCGCAATTCCAATTCGCCGCCCAAGCATCTCGCGAGAGCGTCGACGAACTGCGGCGTCATGATGCGCTCCTGGGCCTCTCGATCGTGACCGCTCGCTCCTCCCGGCTGAAGCCAACTGGAAAAGTTGCAGGGGAGGGGCGGTTGAGTCATGGGCTGAGTTTTCTTTCGGTGAGTCCGTCGATGGCGCCTGGCTCGCTGCCATCAAGTTGGGCACCGAAGAAATGCATCTCGGCACCGAAGGCTTGCGCAATGAAGACCAAGAGTCGCTGGCGGGCTTGGCCGACAACCATCTCCGACATTGGTTGCATCTCAATACTGACTGGTCGAACTACAATCGTCCACCGTCTTGAAGCGACGGCCCATGGGCTACTTTCCGCAGGCTCCGCCTGCCAATAGGACTGGCCGCATGACGAGTGCGGTCGAGGGTGCTTTTGGCCTTATCTTTGGAGGCGTAGAGCAAGGAGCTCTCCAGAATGCCGTATTCGTCCAGCCGCCACATGAGGCGCGAAAGCTGTCTGTAATTGTATTTATTTAACTTAGTCAGAGGAGTCCAGGCACTCAGTATGACTGAGCACTTGAGCTACCGACCGGGTTGCCTGCAAAAGAAACATCATGCAAAAAATAGCGTCGCGTCGGGCGTTGCGCTTCTTCGGCATTCTTTGGGCTGATGGTGACCTTTGGTTCTTTGTTCCAGCCATTATCGCCCTGCGAGAGGAAGAATGATCTGGTTTTCTGCTGGCATCACAACGCGAATCAATACGTGGTCCTTGTGGGCACCTCGCGCTTCTCTCAGCACAGCCGGTGATTGTTCTCCGGGTTGACGGCTCTCGGTTGCGAGAGCAGCTTGACGGTTGCCTATGAGACGAATGACTATCAAGTCGCGCTTTTTGATTGTGCTCCTTGTTGTAGGGGCGAGCGCGGGTCTGACCGTAAGCTTATTAGCGTACCGCTATTCCGAGCGAGCTTTGCGTTCTCGGGTGTTTAATCAACTCACAAGCCTACGTGCCTCTCGGACGGAGCAGATTCAATCTTATCTCAAAAGTATCGAGAAGAAGGTCGCAACAATGAGCTGCGATCCTTCTGTTGTCGACGCGGTGTTGGCTTATCGGGCAGGCGTTACTGAATTAGAAGAGCAAGACCTAAGTCAGCCAGAGGCTGTGGCTTTGGCAAAATACTACCGTGATGATTATCTGCCCAAGCTAAGCAAGTTTCGAGGCCACGAGAGTCTTTTGGAAAGTCATTTCCCGCAAGAAACGGTGGGCCAATACCTCCAGTATCACTACATGCTGGCTCCTCAATGGAAGATAGAGACTTCTCCGTTGAATGAATTGCCGCCAGTTGTTACCCAAACATCAGATGACGAGTCCGAAAATGCGGATGGGGCTGAGGGCGAAGACAACGAAGAGTCTGCCGGCGAGGCTGGAGAAGAGCCCAGCCAGAAAAAAGCCACGAAGAGCCTGAATAGCGCCGAGGAAGAGCAAGAAGAGCCAGTTGTCGAAGAGCCTTTTTCCTTGAGGGATAGTCAATATCAGCAAACGATAAACCGCTTTGATGCCTACTTCGGACGCGTCAATGACACGGAAGGTTTCCTTGACCTTTTCTTGATCGACCCGGAGGACTGGAGGGTTGTTTATAGTGTCGATCGCGGAGTGGACTTTGCCACGAATCTAGAGAAAGGCCCTTATAGCGGCTCGAACTTGGCGAATGTCACTCGTCGAGCTTTGGAAGAGAGTCGCTGTAGTTTCGTTGTATCTGATTTCGATTTTTATGCTCCGGCCTACGGAACACCCTCAGCATTCATTGCGAGTCCGATTTTTTCAGGGACCGAGCGAGTGGGTGTTTTAGCCGTTGATTTACCGATGGACGAAATCAATCGCATCATGACGGGAGGAGAGAATTGGCAGAGGGATGGGCTTGGCAGTTCCGGCGAGGCCTATCTCGTGGGCTCGGATAAGCAAATGCGGAGCGTCTCCCGTTTTCTGCTCCAGGAGCCTGAGGAATACTTCGCGACTCTGGAACAAATTGGAGTCAGCCCCACAGAAGTGGCACGAATTCGACAAACAGAAACGACCGTACTTTTACAAACGGTCGATACGGAAGCCACCCAGGCCGCCGCGAAAGGTCAGTCCGGTACCGAGGTCGTGAATGATTATCGAGGCATTCCTGTCTTGAGCTCCTTTGCCCCCCTTCGTTTGGATGAATTTGATTGGTATGTTTTGGCTGAGATGGATGCCTCAGAGGCCTTCGCCCCGCTTTATGAGTTACGTCGGGCATTGATCATCAGCTCTGCGGGAATGCTTTTGGCGATTACAGCCATTGCTATGGCGATGGCCAATCTCTTTACCCGTCCGATACGCCGCTTTGTCACTCAGGCACGGCGAGTCGCGGCTGGCACAGCAGAGGCGCTCAGTGTTCCCTCGGGTGATGAGTTCGGCGCCTTGGCTAAAGCGCTAAATGAGATGATTTTCAAGCTCAAGGCAGCGACCCATAGCGCAGAAAATACGGCAAATCGGTTGCGTCGTTTGCTCGACGATGTTTTGCCGGAGCATATGGCGAGTCGGCTCTCGCAAGGGGAGACCGAGCTTCTCGATTCTCATCAGAATGTCACTGTCTTGGCGGCTCGCGTGAGCGGTATTGACGAATTTGTGAATAAATCAGAGGCCAGAGATGGTGTGGCGCTCTTAGGCGAGCTGATCTCTGAGCTTGATGAAGACGCCCGCGAGCTGGGCCTAGATACAGTGAAGTCCTCGGGCGGCGATTATACGGCTATCTGTGGTGCGAGCGTGCCGCGCCTCGATCATGCGCGGCGAGTTGTCGATTTTGCGCGGCTCTTCACCCAGAAGGTGGAGAACTTTAATCGTAAGCATGTAGGAAAATTCAAATTTAGTTTAGGCATCGACTCAGGCACGGCCGTGACCGGCATGATTGGCCGTCAGAACTTGATCTACGATGTGTGGGGACCCGCCGCTGACCGAGCGCGACGTTTGAACCTCAGTGCAGATCTTGAGAGCAGCGCTGACAGTGACGAGAGTACTGAAGCGAGTCATATCGTGGTTTCTAAGAAGGTCATGGAGGCCACGAAAGACTTTTATGAGTACCAGCCTTTAGGTGAGAGCGGCGAGTTCTTACTGCTCGACGAAAAGTCCGAATCATGAATTGGGAGTTCTTAAACGAGCATTGGCTGCTCTGGACTGTGGCGATTACTCTCGTATTTCCGGCTCTTGCCATTATCTTCGGAGAGCTGAGTGAGCGCTTTGAGCAGCGCAAGAGCGCATTAGCGCGCCCGCTGCAGGAGCTGCGCAATCGCGTCTTACCCGCCCTCGCCCTACTGCTCTTTCTCCGCTTCGTTTTAGTCTGGGATTGGTCCTCGACGACCATACGTGTTGTCGCGACTCTGACTTTCGTCTTGGGGCTCTCCACTGTTTTAGCCATTTTCAATGGCGCTCTTTTTCAAGAGGCCCAGGAGTCGAGCTGGCGTTCACGAGTTCCCTCGCTTTTTCTCGACTTAGCTCGATTCGTCGTTGTTCTCGTCGGCCTTTCTGTTGTTCTCTCAAAAGTTTGGGGCGCAGATCTCGCCGGATTGCTCACCGCCCTAGGAGTTGGTTCGATCGTTATCGGTTTGGCTCTTCAAGATACGCTCAGCAATATTTTTGCTGGAATTGCGATTCTTTTCGAGCGCCCCTTTAAAGAGGGTGACTGGATTCACTTTGAAGGCCATTTTGGCCAAGTCACTTCGATTACGTGGCGTTCGACCCGCATGCTGGCTCATCTTGGTGATACGGTGGTGATTCCTAATTCGAAGATTGCGAGTGCGGTCGTGATTAACGAAAACAACATTGTTTCGCCGCGCTATGAGACGATCGAGGTTGGTTTTTCCTACAATGACCCGCCGAATAGGGTGAAGGATATTCTTTTGAAGACGGTCTGCAGCACGGAGTTAGTCCTACCAGATCCTCCCCCTCAGGTTTATACGAAAGGCTATGGCGACTCCTGCATCGACTATCAGATTCGCTTTGCCGTATTGGATATTGCCGATCTTTTCTCGACGAAAGACAAGATTGTGACGCGTATTTGGTACGCTGCGAATCGCCATGGATTAAATATCCCCTTCCCGATTCGCACTGTTTATAATTACGATGGACCAGAGGTTGAGCGCGAGGCAGAGCAAGAATTACAGAAAGAAAGCGCCGACACCCTTTCGTCTCTTTTGGCATTTGCCGATAAAAAAGAGCTACCAGCCAAAGTCTCCCTGGAACGCTTCGGCTTTGGCGAACGCATCAGTCACCCTGGAGATGCGGAGCGCTGCCTGCGCATCATTGTGAGTGGTAACGTGAGCGTCAAAGAATTCCTCCAAGACAGCTGGGTTGAGCTATTGCGGCTTGGCGCCGGCGAGGTTTTTGGAGCAGAGTCGGTGCTGCGTAATAAGCCTATTGAACGAAGTCTCTTCGCGGCGACCGATGTTGTCGCGGTCAAATTAGAACGCTCCTTGGTGATGGAACTCGTCTCATCGAAGGCAGCATTTGCTCAGCAGATGGAAGAAATCTTAGAAATACGAAAGTCTGCTCTGGAGGCCTCACGTAATCGCGTACGTGAGCCGGAGCAGGTAAAAGAATCGAATATCTCCAAAGCTGAACTCTTTGGGGCGTCGGGAGAAGATATATGACGAATCAGCCGGCTAGAAGTATCAATTCGATGATCCCCTCCTTGAAGATGGCCGTTTCGCGGGAAGGAAAGCTGCGCTGGGAGTACATGCAGTCCTTAGGCGTTCATTTTGATGAATATCTGCGGCAGATCGCCGAATTAGCGACGGACGATCTTGAGATTTTGGAGCAGCATAAGGAATTCGTCGAGATCTTGGCCTCTGTTGCCCGCCGCCTTGGGAAGGCCCATGAGGAGGGTGTCGTTCATGGGCGCCTCACAATGGAAGATATTCTCGTTGATGAGCAGAGAGAGGCCTGGATAGTGAATTGGCGCCAGGGGGTCTTTGAAGGCGCAGAGCTGGAGGCCTTAGCGAAAGAAGATCAGAAAGGCTTTGGACAAGTCTTGGAAGACTTGTTGTGCCTCCGGGCAAAAAAAGGCGTCACGGACACGATTGCGCCCTGGGCGCCCAAACCATTGATTACGTTGAGTGAGTACTTAAAAGGAGGTGCCACCTATTCGAGCATGCGGGTCGTCTCGTCGGACTTAAAACGTTATGTTTACGGCGAGGAGATGTCGGGGGTGTCCGATACTCTGATAGCTGCGCTTTGGCGGCGTGCCGGGTCCAGTCCACGTACGGTGCTCGGTGTTACGCTAGCCGCAATCGTTCTCTTGGTCTGCGCAACCCTGACGTTGAGCTGGCGAAATCATGCAATGGAAGAGCTGACTATTCAGCGCGCTGAAGACGACTATCGTCGACGTCAGGCTGTGAACCAGCGAGCGAAGGGCTTTGAATCTCGGGTGCAATCAGTTGAGGTGGAGGTGGCGCGCCTGAGTGCTGCCTTCAAGCAGGTGATGCGTTTCCCGGCTCCGTCAGGTCTTAAGTTTTATCGGCCGATTGATTTGAAGAATAACGATAAAGTAGAGAGCGCTCATTATCTGCCTCGTTATGGTCAGACAGTGGCTTTTGACGTGCCCATCATTGCAACGGCGCCCAAGGCGCCGCAGTTGCGGGCTCGACAAGATGAGCAACGGCTGACTAGTCTTAATCAGGAATTCATTGAGGCCTACCAGAAAGCCGGTCATTTGCGGGGAAGCAAAGAACAGGTCTCAGCAACGCAATGGACCTATGGCGCAACTCCGAGTGGCGTACTTTTGAATTACCCAGCCGGTGGGGGTCTGTCTGTGGATTATGATCCACGGACACGACCCTGGTACCTAGATACGGTGGGTAAAACTGAAACAATTTGGGGCACGCTCTATGGCGATGCGGGAGGCTCAGGCACTCAATTGCCCTGCAATCAGGCGGTTTATTCAGACGATGGTGAATTATTAGGCGTAGTTGGCATCGATTTCCGCTTGGCTGATATTCGGGTGGCGATGTTCATCGATGATGTTCCTGGTTATGCCGGCGCCTGGCTGGTGAACCGAGAGGGCGAAGTGATCGTCGAGGCGCGAGAGGAAGCGAGCCTCGATAAGGATGAATTTCGCTCGACCAAGAAGAAGCTCAAGAAATTTCCCCTACAGGAAGTGCTCGACAAAATTTGGCAAAGTAAGGAAGCCGGCAGTATTCGAGAAGCAGAGGGAGAGTGGCGCGGTGTTTATCAATATGCTGCCATCCCTTCTCTCAAGTGGGTTTATATTGCCCGCTTTCAAGATGAATAGCCGAGGCTTCTCAACTAGCTATTTTGCCTAAAAGTCCCGGCGGGATCTTCAAAAGCGAAAGCCGAATTGTGTCTCTGCGTAAGGCCACCACAGGGTTTTGTCGTCAAAGGAGCGCACCTGGGTCAGATGGTAGCCTACTTCAAGGAAAGGCAGCCAGTTGGAGGACTGAAAGTCGAAACCAGCTGCCAATAGCGTATCGTGCCCTGTCGCTGTACCCTTTTTGGAGCTCAGATAATTCATCTGCAAAAGTAGGCCGTAGAGCAGATAGAAGCCTCCCGGGCGATCTTGATTCGAGGAGCCAAGGTAGTGGCGAATGGTCAGTCCATAACCAAGAGCTAATTGCAGAGGGTCGACGGGAAAGGTTCTGAGGGCCAGGTGAATTCCCAAAGCCGTATTGGGTCCCACGAAGTAGTCGCGGGTATAGGCCAGGCCTGTACCAATGCCGACCTTGTCGAGGTCGAGAGGGGCCTGGTAGGCAACGAGCAGCGAGAGGCGGTTGACGATTTTGACTGAGTTGAGCTCAGGTGACTCGCTCTTTTCGGTCGCGGGCTCCTGGGCCAGTGCTCTGCCTGTGGAGCTGGAGAGCCCGAAAACCAACGAGAGAAGCACGAGGTAGGGGCATTTCTGTGTTAACCGCTGGCCAGGGCGAGGCCTTCGACGTCTTGGATGCGTTTGCATATCGTCTCGATTCTACCCTCCTCTCTCTAGCCGGCTCTTAGAGCCAGAGCTAGAGTGGAAAGTGACGCCGAGGTGCTTTCGCTTTACTTTTACTTCAGATCATCAAGTGGAAAATTTTTATTCATTGGCAACCATCGATGTCGCCTCCTCAGGGTGCGTAGGGACATCACTTATCGCTGAGCAGAGTAGAAGAATATGACTGAGCCAAGAATTGTCGTTTTAGGTGGTGGCTTTGCCGGTTTGCGCTTCGTTCGCAAATATCGGGGGCCTGGGCATATCACCATTATCGATAAAGAGAATCATCATCTCTTTCAACCCTTACTGTACCAGGTGGCTTCGGCGGCCCTTTCTGCCACTGATATTGCCACGCCGATTCGCAGCGTTTTTCAGGGGCGAAAAAATGTCTCGGTCGTGATGGATGAAGTTGAGGAGCTCCGTCTGAGCGAGCGAGAGGTAGTCTGCTCTCGCGCGACCCTCTCTTATGATTACTTAGTGATTGCTTTAGGAGGGCAGACTTCCTACTTTGGCAATGACCACTGGGCGACCCACGCGCCGGGTTTGAAGACCCTTGAAGACGCTCTGACGATTCGCTCGCGCATGTTAGCTAATTTTGAGCTGGCAGAGACATCTTCCTCGACCGACGAGCGTGCCAAGTTGATGAGGATGGTGATTGTGGGGGCAGGGCCAACAGGGGTCGAGCTAGCCGGCTCATTTGCTGATCTGACTCGTAAGATCTTTCGCCGTAACTTTCGCAATATTCAGCCAGAACACTCGCAAATTTTGCTGGTTGATGGCTCAGAGCGGGTTTTGATGCCCTATTCGCCGAAGCTATCTCATTCCGCTCAGGCACAGCTCGAGAAACTCGGCGTTGAGGTTCAGCTCGACACCATGGTCACCGATGTCGAAGAGAATAGAATCACGCTTCAGCGAAAAGGCAGCGACGAAAAGGAGACCTTGGATGCAGGCTTGATCGTCTGGGGTGGTGGAGTCGCTGCGAGCTCGATCACCCAAGAGCTTGCTACTCCGAAAGACCGAGCTGGGCGACTAGAAGTCACCGCGAACCTAAGCCTTCCCAATCATCCCGAGGTATTTGCTGTGGGAGATATTGCTCAAGTGAAGAGCAAGAACGGGACAGCCGTACCAGGCGTCGCGCCAGCTGCTTTGCAGATGGGTCAGTATGTGGCGGAGTATTTGCAAAAGAAATTAAAGTCGCAGCCGTTGCCCCCTGCCTTTTCTTATTGGGATAAAGGTTCTCTCGCCACCATTGGTCGTTCAAAGGCTGTGGCTCAAATGGGGAAAGTCGAGGTGAGTGGACTTTTTGCTTGGCTCAGTTGGTTGTTGATCCACTTGGTTTTTTTGATCGACTTTCGCAATCGGTTGATGACTCTGATTCAATGGTTCTTTCAGTACATCAACTTCCGGGCAGGAGCGCGCATTATCCCGACCGACCAATTCACGAGTCGTCGTCGTGACTCTCACCTGCCGCCTCAAGGCGAATAAATCGACGCTTGCCGGCTGGAAGATTGGGCCGAGTGAGCCCCGTAACTAAAAGTCCTCGTGAGCCAATCAGCGCTGTTAAGGCTCTCAATCATGAAGGCCCTCATCGTGCGTGATGAGGGCCTTCATGATTTCCTTCAGAGCTAAATTGACTCGCCCGGGTTGAGGATAGAAAAGCTTAACTTTCCGTCGTCGCGATGGGTCGAGAAGAGCGCTATTTGACTTCCAAATCGGAAGGCACGTAGATGTCGCACGCTCATCGGTATTTCAAAATCTAGTTCTGACCAGGTTTTAGAACTAGGATCGAAAACTGCGATCTTTCGGTTCTCCTCCATACCATTTTCGGTGCGTACGCTACCGCCGATTAAGTAGAGCTTATCATTCAATGCGATCAATTCTCCGGAGAGGCGTGATTCATTGGGACAGGGTAGGTCCGCGAATTTTTTCTCCGCGATATCGAAAGTGAGGCAGTTCTCCACAAGGGCAAAACCTTCTTTCATACCACCGACGATATAGTACTTCCCATCATACAGGGTGGCGGCGTAGGCGCGCCGTGGTCCGGGAAGGTTCAGTCCTGATCCTTTGAAGGGTGTTTCCAATTGACCGGGTGCATTCAGTATATCCAGGCGATGGTCAAAGGCTTTCATACCCGGCTTTGCAGGGTTGTAATTTAAGCCTCCGAGGATCCAGTCTTCGTCTTCTGTCTGCACCAAACCGAATTGGGTTCGCCCCAGGGGAAGTTCGGATTGCCGCTCCCATTTTTCGTCGTCCCAATCGTAGGCCATGACGTCGGTTTGAGTCATTGCTTGGGTGAGCGCGGGATCTGCCGACATACCAAAACCACCTAAAGCAATACCGCCGGACTTTGTTGAGCCAGTCACCATACTTTGACGTTTGGCAGGATAGTCTGGTCCGCGACGAAACTTCAGAGTAGCAAAATCGTAGATGAAGCCAGCTTTCTCAAAGTTTTCTGCAGCGAAGTCATGTTGTCCCAGGCTGTTGTTGCCACCGAATACATAGGCCTCTTCACCGCGCCAGATAAACCCTTGGCGATTCTTCGCGTCGGAAGGGTTCTCAACGACCAACTCACCAAAAGTTGTGCCCTTTGAAGTGAGAGGCAGGAGCTCGACGGGCTTGGTGCGTCCACGGGTGTGCATGCCTCCAATCCCACCGACCGCAAGAACCTTGTCCTCGACTACTGCTAATTGATGAAAGAAGCGACCAAAGGCCAGGGGCCGAATCTCCTGCCATTTTTCTTGACCGACGCTCCACCTGCGGATCATCCCATCGCGGCCAGATGCAATCACGCTGTCTCCTTGGGCTGCTAGGGCGAGTCCAAAGGCGTCACCTGGAAAGTCTGGCCCCGTCGACCATTCTTGACTGGCTAGGTCGAGAATATGCACAGCCCCAGTCGGACGGCCCTCAGATGTCATGCCCCCGGCGACGACTAAGTGGCTGGCCGTAGCGACGACGCCAGCGGCGCGCACCTGAAACGGTGTAGGGATTTCCTGCCATTGAGGTTGGCTCTCATGACTATCGAAAACAAGAACGCTCTCAGCCCATTTTGCGGCGCCCGGGGTGCCATTGAGGGACCAGCCACCCGCCACATAGACCTTGCCATCGTAGCTAGCCGCATCAATTGAAGAGCGCGCTTGGGGTAGATCGGGCCTTTCGTGCCAAGTGCCCGTCTCTAGCTCGAGGCAACGAAAGGTAGAAACGGAGCGCATATCCATTTTTTCGCCGGCCTGGTTGTGAGCGTGCACACCACCAACTTGACAGATCTGACTATCAAGAGCGACAGCAGCCAGCCCTTGTAAGCCGGTTGTTAGTTCTCCTACCTTTTCCCAAGGTTCTTCTTTTGAAGTATCTAGTTTCCAAACGGTCTGAGATTGTCCCTCCCGGCTGTAGGCGTGAGGAACTCCATGATAACCGCCCAGCACGTAGACGGCTGGTCCGTGCGAGGCGATTCCAAAACTGGTGACCGCCGTAGGTAAGGGCGCGACGAATTGTCCGTGCGCTTCAATCGTTTTGAAGTTTTCAGCCGCCGTTGCTCGATGCTCTTGAGGTGCAAGAGGCAGAGCCTCTTCCTCTTTCTTTGGCGCGTCAGTGGTGGTGGCGGTGGTCGGCGGCTGAGTAGCCGAACAGCCGATCAGGGCGCCTGCGATCAGCGCCCCTGACGAAGTAATGAGATTTTTTTTCATGATTCATTCACCGAAGGTTGTCAGGTTTGGAGCAAGAGAGATGATGTCGAGTTCAATTGTACCTGAGTCGTAGGACTGAAACTCAATCAAGCCATAATCGCCCTCTGCGCCTTTTACCCAATAGATTTCATCCTTCGGAGTAATAGCGTGAGTCGGAGGGCCGGCGTAATCGTACCAGGCGTTGAGGATAGGGTTCGCGTCGACCGTCGATCGACCCGTGATCTCTTCGTCGATCGACCATCCTCCTGTGGGCAGGTCGAGGGGGGTACTGAGCGTCGCAGCGTCGACCTTAACAGCTCCACCTGAGCCGGAACCACTGACGCCTGAATTGGTAGCGAAAGCTGTTCTTCGCAGAGCAATATCCCATTCTAGGGAAGAAGAAGCAGTATCGACTGTGACAACATCGCAGGCGGCGAGATTCAGGTAAGTCCAATCCTCAGTCGACGTGGCATCGACAGTGAGGCGGGTTGGGGTGTAGTCCGTCAAAATTGGCTCAAATGAGACCTCAAGCTCCCCATCGTCCCAAGACCAGACTTGAAGCTTAGCCAGGCCTCCCTCGGCAGTGCGAATCACGTAGGCTTGATCCTTCGCGCTCACGGCATGGGTGGGCGGACCAGCGTAGTCGTACCAATCACCGAGCACTGCATTGCCGGTGGCGCTAGGCGCTCCCGGACGGGCGCTTACCAATACTTCGTCTGAGGTGAACCCACAGTGATTGGAGCGGTCGAGTGCGTCATAGTCGAGCTCCGCGCTGCGGACGGCTGCGATGGCATCGCCACTTGTTCCACCGTTGGTCTTTACCTTTGTTCGGCTGAAAGCCACATCCCAATCCGTCGAATTTGCAGGATCCGCGATGCTGACCACGCCATCCTCCGCATCGAGATAGGTCCAGACTTCGCCATCGGAGGCATTCACTGCATAGGAGTCGTCGCGACTGGAGCCCCCTCCGGCGCCGATTGCCTGATTTTCCTCGTCCTCCTCTGAATTGCCCTCTTCGGGAATATTCTCCAGGTCTTGGTCCGGGATATCTGTACTGGCTATTCTAGCCCACCGAAACTTGACAATCGCGGGGCTTCCCGCCTCGTCATAGTAATCCAAGACTTGAAACTTGTAGAAGTTCTTCTCGGTTGATGAAATCACGTAGACGGTCTCTTTAGCCGTAAGAGTGTGGTTACTGATATCGTAGTCATACCAATCATCTGTGCCATTCGAGAAGGCGCTGTCAGCCGTATCGTCCCGGTCGTTATCGCTGTCAGCTTGATCGATCAACCATCCTTCTTTCGGTGGCTCCTCTACTTCGTCGAAGTCCACGTCTGTTAAGCGCGCAACCTGGACCCCACCATCACCGCTGACGCCACCATTGGTGAGGATGAAGAATCGTTTAAACTTTAGGTCCCATTTATCCTCCGTTGCTTCTCCTGTTTCGAGGTCGAGAAATTGGTAGGCATCTTGAGAAGACGCATCAACGACGGTGGTCACCGTCGTGCCGTCGGCGAGAATTTCGTGCGTAAAGTTACCGCTCACCCTCGGCAGGGAAAGCTCGTCGTCTCCAGCCAGATCCTGGTTTTCTTCCTCAGAAGTTCCTCCCTCCTCGGTCTTTTCTTTCTCTGGTGAGATGTCTTCTGT
>JAKVCH010000440.1 GCA_022447485.1 Polyangiaceae bacterium
CGCTGGCGGGTTTGCCTTCGCCGGCGGGCCCGCCCATGAGGGGGGTGGTGTTTCGTCGGCGGGCGCGCATTTTGCTTGCTCGGATCATTTCCTTTTCTCCTCCGCCAACGGGTTCCAGCTCACCATTACGGGCCGCCTCGTTGAGGTTCTTGGTATACTTTTCGAGGGGGTCTGGCTCGGCCTCCTCTTCTTCACCCTCTAATTCGGGCACAGATGACTCTCCGTCAGCCGTTGTACCGTGCGAAAGGTAGCTGATGATATCCAAACGACTAGTGCCTGATTCCTCGAGAATATGGGCTGCGACGGAATCCTCCTCGGCAAACATTGCAATTACAACGTTAATGCCGCGTAGTTCTTCTTTGCCGCTCGATTCCACATGCCAGGCGGCACGCTGCAATACACGCTGAAATCCTCGAGATGGTTCGGGCGACCCAAGAGCATCCTCAGGTAATTCGTCTTGGTCATTCTGCAAATGCTCTTCGAGTGCGGTCCGTAACTTTTTAATATTTGCGCCAGACTTACTGAGGATGCGCTTAGTATCTTCATCGAGGCTGAGCGCGAAAAGAAGATGTTCGACAGTCATCCATTCATGATGGCGGCGTTGTGCTTCTCGGGCCGCCAACGATACGGCTACTTCCAGACCATTACTCAATTTCATTCGTCTTCTCCGTCGTAGCCTTCGGGCTCAGCTGTCACCTTCAGAGGATGACCCTGAGTGCGGGCGTAATTCATGACCTTCTCTACTTTCGACTCGGCAACGTCACGGGAGTAGGCACCAACAACGCCCCATCCCTTGTGGTGTACCTCAAGCATAATCTGAGTCGCTTCGGTAATTTCTTTTCGGAAAACGTCGACGAGCACATGAACCACGAACTCCTGGGTTGTGTAGTCATCGTTATGAAAGATGACGACAAAGCGACGAGGTCGCTTGGTCTTCGCTCGGGTTTCGACCACGATATCTTGGTCGCCGTCGGGGGAGTCCGGCGATGTCGAGGAGTTGAAAATTGTCAAAGCCATGCTGTTCTTCACAGCTGGTCGAGTCTCTGAATGCTTCGGGCGAGCGGGCAAGCCTTTTTGCGTCATCCTCCCTTCAATCTGGGGTCGTAATCCCCGGTTGTCGAGGGCCTGGGTCAAAATAGTTTCAGATCCTCTCCTAGGTCGTCCTTTCCCAATAATTCGTAACATACGGGTCCTGGTCTGCAGCTGCCTTTACGCTGCAAAACGAAGCCCGGTCGCACGACAAAATAAAAAAAACCGCTCAGATGAGCGGCTTTTTCAGGTTGCCGTTTTCGGCGGTGTTTTGGGGGCGCTGGCGTCAGCGTTTTCTTGCGCACGCTTTTCTAGCCATTCTGAGTTTTTCTTCGCTCGGCGACGCTTCTGGCGACGACGAGCACGGGAGTCTTGTGGGCTCGACATGTTATTTTCTCCGGTGTGTTTTGAAACGACCGGAGCTGGATGCTCCGGAAAAAACCAGTTGGACCGCCCTCTTAGTTGATATTTTTACCGTACGCCAGCGAAACTAGAGTGATTCGTTCAAAAAAACACCCGTTCTCTGCTTTTGGTTACGAAGGAGGCGGTGGGGACTAAGTTTTGAATTATGAGGTGACTTCCCAGGTATTTCCTGAACGTAAAAGAGCATCCAGGTCGCTGCTCTTTTCTTGAGCTTCCAGCATTTGCGCTTCCATTCCGCCATCAAAGGTGGGGCGTGGCACACAGTAGATAAGACCTAATGCAATCGGAAATTCACCAAAAGGCATCCGCGCGAGCATACCTGCCAAGGTAATATTGGTCTGGTCATGGACGAGAACTTCGTCAATCGAAACGCCGCCCTCGCCGACCTCCACGACCTCAAGGGCTAGCTTGACAGGGTTCAGTCTCAATCCACGATTCTTTTCTTTTCCAAAGAGAAGAGGCTGGCCGTGCTCGACGTGAATTTGTCGGTCGAACTTATGCTCTCGAGACCGGAAATCTTCGAAGGCGCCATCATTGAAGACATTGCAGTTTTGATAAATCTCTGTGAATGCTGCGCCGGAGTGGCTGGCCGCTTGACGCAAGACCGCTCCCAGGTTCTTAGCGTCTGTGTCGATGGCACGAGCCACAAAACTAGCGCCCACTCCGAGGGCGAACTCTGCGGGGTCTACCGGCTGGTCGACGGAGCCAAATGGGGTGCTTCTCGTCACTTTTCCCACTTCACTCGTGGGGGAGTACTGACCCTTCGTTAGGCCATAGATCCGGTTATTAAACATCAGCATCTTTGCATCGATATTTCGACGCAAAGCATGCATGAGGTGGTTACCGCCAATGCTGAGGCCATCGCCATCTCCGGTTGCCATCCAAACACTCAGTTTTGGGTTGGCTAGTTTCAGACCAGTCACGAAGGCCGGGGCACGCCCGTGAATTGTATGAAAACCGTAGGTGTTCATATAGTACGGAAAGCGGCTGCTACAGCCGATACCGCTAATCCACACAATGTCATCAGGAACAATACCCAACTCGGGCATGACCTTCTGGACATTTGCCAGGATGCTGTAGTCTCCGCAGCCAGGACACCAACGGACGTCCTGGTCCGTTTCAAAGTCTTTTTTCTTCAGGTTTTGAGCGTCGATGAGTTTTGACATTTTCAACCCTCCAATTCTTTCTTAATGCGAGATTTTAGCTCGGCAATCTGAAACGGCTGTCCTTGCACTTTGGGGTAGCTAATCGCGTCCACAAGGTGTTCGCTTCGCAATATTGTTGCAAGCTGTCCCAAGTTGAGCTCCGGAACCAAAACTTTCTTAAAGGAGCCGAGGATTTCCTTGAGGTTAGACGGTAGGGGGTTCAGGTAACGTAGATGGGTATGGGAGACGCTGAGCCCCTCTGCTCGGCAGCTTCGCACGGCTTCACGAATAGCGCCGTAGGTCGAGCCCCATCCGACAACCAGCAGGTCGCCACTTGAGTCGCCCTCTTCAATCTTTTGATCGGGAATATCCTGGGCTATCCCGGCAATTTTATCTCGGCGGACCTGACACATCTTTTCATGATTGGCAGGATCGTAAGAGATATTGCCACTATCATAGTCTTTTTCGATACCGCCAATACGGTGACGCAGGCCAGGAGTACCGGGGATGGCCCATGGTCGTGCCAGGGTTTCTGGGTCGCGCAGGTAGGGGTGAAAGCCTTTCGTTTCCGTATGATGCTTCACCTCTATTTCCGGAAGATCGGAGGCGTCTGGGATGATCCAGGGCTCCGTACCGTTTGCCAGATATCCATCTGTGAGCAAGATAACAGGCGTCATATACTTGAGTGAAAGCCGCACTGCCTCGATGGCCATGAAGAAGCAGTCACCGGGACTTTGTGCAGCAATCACGGCGATCGGCGCTTCGCCGTTACGCCCGTACATCGCTTGAAAAAGGTCAGCCTGCTCGGTCTTCGTGGGCAAGCCAGTGCTTGGTCCACCACGCTG
>JAKVCH010000441.1 GCA_022447485.1 Polyangiaceae bacterium
GAAAAGTCACTCAAACCCAACTTCTTGTCTTCACAATTCGCGTTCATCCAGTACAACCAGGGCGCGCCGCAGAATACCAAGCACTCTTGAAAAGGGTCTGGCTCGTGAATTAATTGCCCCCTGATAGCGAACTTCTGATCACGGGAAGTCAGCAAATATAATGTATCGAGCCTCCGTAGAAATTCGTCGAAATGCCGTAAATCTCTAGGACGCACAAGTTGAAAAACGTCTTCCAGGCGTGGCTGCGAAGTCAGGCTGGGCATATGGCGCAGGAGGGTGTCACTGGCAAAGATAATGTCCAGACGACGATCCAACACCATCACCACAGAGAACAAATCCAACAGGGATTGCAGATGATGTTCCCCCTTGATGTCGCTAAGGATAGTCAACTAACACTCACCTCATACACTGCGTGGGTACCCTGCTCAGTCGGTTGATCAGTGCGGCTGTGAATTTCGAGATCGGCATCAAAGCGTATGGCGAGGCCCTTCAGCAATCCATCAACGAAGGGGACAAGGCCTTCCCGCTTACTCATGTAGTGAATTCGGTAGCGAGGTGGCTCAAGATCTTCCACCATGAACTCAGGCGGCACGTAGTCGAGAAAAGTGCCTGTGATTCGGTCATGCAACGAATTCATGTTGGACAAAAATTCCACCATGGTATCTCCCGAGGCATCCATTAGGGTGCCGTAGGATTTGGAGGCCGTCTCCAGCACCCAGTACTCGCCAAACATCTCAAGGCATTTCGCTATCGGCGCTCCCAGTACCTCTGACGCCGCACCCACGAGCTTATAGGTGACCTCGTCGTCATAGTGGCGCATGGTCAGGAAGGAATCCTCCGGCATGCCCGAATGCTCCAACACTTTGCTCCACTCCTGCTCACCAAACTGCTGGAGGATCATACTCTGTAGCGCCTTGTTGATAAGTCCATACATGATCTTCACTCCCGTTCAAAAAGGCCCATCAAGCTCGAATCTTCTTCCAACCCTGAAGTTTTCGATAAATCGTTGAAGGTGAGACTTCAAGCAGCCCTGCCGCCTGATTGATATTGCCGCTGCATACGTCAATGGCCGACTCAATCGCATTTTTTTCTGTTAACCACAGTGGCTCGATTTGTTCTCTACGTGCAACATGATCGGCCTCATTTAGATTATCTGAAGCGCTGGCATTCGCTCTTGGCTTTATCGCGACTGCGGACAATACACTGGATTCGACCTCAAGCTGACCTGAAGTTACCTCGTGGGGGAGCATTGAGTGCTCAACCCGATCGCCATTGTTAAGCACCACCAATTGATGCATGGCATTTTGTAGCTGGCGAACATTGCCGGGCCATGCATAGTGGCGAATGGCCTCTTCCGCCTTTTCACTGAAACCGCGGAAAACCTTGTTCTCCCGCTCACTAAAAACCGATAGAAAACACCGGGCAATCAATAACACATCATCGTCCCGCTCGCGCAATGGGGGTAGTCTGACGGGCACCACATGCAGTCGATAGAAAAGGTCCTCTCGAAAGCGCCCTTCGCGCACTTCGAGGATGGGATCGCGGTTAGTCGCACAGACAAACCGCACATCAACTTTTTCGAGCTCATTGCTACCGACCTTGCGAAACGTACCTGTCTGAATAAAGCGCAGAAGTTTCTTTTGCAGGTCAAGGCTCATTTCGCAGATTTCGTCTAGAAACAGCGTGCCTCCGTTGGCGACGCTGGCGGCACCCTCACGGTTACTACTGGCACCCGTGAACGCCCCCTTTAGATGGCCAAACAATTCACTCTCCATGAGCTCGCCGGGGATGGCGCCGCAGTTTATCGCGATAAAGGCTTTGTCACGGCGTTCACTATGCTGGTGGACAGCTTCGGCAGCCAGCTCTTTTCCTGTCCCACTTTCACCCACGATGAACCCGGTCGCATCGCTAGCAGCGAGCGAGTCAATCGTCCTGTACACAGACTGCATCGCCGTCGACTTACCGATGAAATCCCCATAGCCATCGCGCTCACGTAGTGTTAAATCTCTGACTTGCTTGCCAAGGCGCAATTGAGATGCAGCATTGTCCAGAGTGACGCGTAACCGAGCAGCGTCAAACGGCTTGGTTAGGAAGTCAAACGCGCCCATCTGAATCGCTTCTACGGCCATTTCGGACGTACCGTGCGCCGTCATGACGATGACCTGCGCGGGATTCTTCATGGCCTGAATCTCGGCCAGAAAATCCATTCCATTACCGTCTGGGAGCTGAATATCAAGAAGTACAATGTCCGGTTGGAACGCACCGTATGTAGCATGAGCCCTTCCCAGCGAATCAACCGCGACCACCTGATACTGCTCGTCAGGTAGGTAGGCTTTGTATACCTCAGCGAGGGAAGCACTGTCTTCAATCATTAATAGTCTAAGTGCCTTTGTCATGGGACGTTACTCCTTACTGGGCGCTCGTTGACAGCGCAACCAACGATTGAAGAATGCTCATCTACACTGCTGGAAAACGCAACAGCATCTTTTGTAGTTCGAGACTCATTTCGCAAATTTCGCAAATTTCACAAATTTTGCAAATTTTGCAAAGAAAAAATGTGCCGCCATTGGCAACATTGGCAACGCCCTCTCGGTTACTGCTGGCACCTGTAAATGCGACTTTGATACAGCCGACCAACTCACTCGTTATCAGTTCACAGGGAATCGTGCTACAGCTAATCGAAATAAAGGCATTGCCGCAGCGTTTCCTGTGCTGGTGAGCGGATTCAGCTGCGAGCTCTTTACCTGTGCCGCTCTCTCCGACAACAAACCCGATCGCATCACTGTAAGCTAGCGAGTCGATAGTCTTATCCACGGACTGCATCGCCGCCGACCGAGCGATGAAAATCACGTAACCATTCCGCTCTCGCGACGGCTACTCTATTATCGGCCTGCACAGTCGTTTCTTTTATGCAGTATTTTCCAACGCGACCCGCGAACGCGCAGCATCAAACGGCTTGCTGAAGAAATCGAACGCCCGCTCCTGGATCGCTTCTAAGGCCATTTCTGATGTACCGTGCGCGGTCATCACGATGAGCTGGACGGGATTCTCAATGGCGCGAGTTTCGCTTACGAAATCCAAGCCGCTAACCTCGGGGAGCTGAGTATCCAGAAAAACTGTCACCGGCGGAAACGCCCTGTGAGTGGCTCGAGCCCTTCCCACAGAATCGACCGCGACCACCTGACACTGCTCGTCAGGTAGGTAGGTTTTGTAAACCTCAGCGCGGGGAACACTGTGTTCAATCATTAAGAACATAAGTGCCTGTGTCATGAGAGGTTACTCCCTAATGGGCGCTCATTGACAGCGCTACCAACTATCGAAGAACGCTCGTCTAGTCCAATGGTAAGTGGGCGGTGCACCACCTCCAGACTTGCAAGTGCCAGAGCAAGCGAACCCAGGGTAATTCCCTGTGCGTATGCCAGCCCGGGATTGAGCATG
>JAKVCH010000442.1 GCA_022447485.1 Polyangiaceae bacterium
AAAGCGATGGTGGGGGTGTTGCAAGGGTATACTTCCGTAACCCGAGATATAGCTTTGATGGAGAGGGTTCTTTCCCAGTAGATAGTCCATCCCTTCGAGCATCGCTGTGCTGTATTTCTTCTCGTGCGTCCAATCGTGGGCGAGGGCGAGGACGATCATGTTGTTCAGAATGAACGAATTACTGCCCCAGGGGTACTTTTCTTGCTCGCCGGTGCCCAAAGGTATTCGAAAGCCCTCCTGCTGGACGGTCCGCAGGTAATGGTCTGCTCCCGCAATCACTTCTTTTCGGTAAGTCTCTCGAGCGGGTAAATCATGGGGTACGATAGCGAGGCTGAGCCAGCCTAGACCAGCAGTCGATTGCCAAGTCATCGAAGAGCTCACGCTTCCTAAATCTTCGTGTCCATCAGCGCCCGTGGTGTGGATTGGAAAATTCTTGTGATGGGGGCTTTCTTGGAGAGCCTGAAGAAATTGCTCGTCTCTTGTGGTGAGGTAGAGTTCGACAGCGGCCCAGTAGAATTCGTCTCCGACATATTGGTCGTCGTAGGCGCCGCCTCCTTGGTTATCCATTTTAGAAGCATAGATAGCGGGGTTTTCCAGTGCAGCCTGCCATGCTCTTCGTGCAGCTTTGAGGCAGTAGTCGGCGAAGGCGGGGTCGTAGTCTTTCCAGACCCGAGCTCCTTGGGCTGCTGCGGCAGCAAGGTTGAGTGTGGCCGCCGTGCTGGGAGGGTGCAGGAGACGCTGCCCGCCTAGAGTCGGCGGCTCCATGGCAAGGGCGCTCCAAGAGGTATCGTGTACTTTATGATGAGCCATGCCTGCGCGCTTCTTTCCCTCGGGGACTTGCATGCGCAAAAGGAACTCCAGCTCAAAGCGAGCTTCATCGAGGAGGTCAGGGATGCCATTCTTACTCTCGGGAATATTCAACGAACCATCGCCAAGAGCTGCAATTCCGGGCCCGAGATAGATCAAGCGTTCCGCTAGGTTTTGCAGTGTCCAGACGCTAATGCCACCATTCACAACATATTTGCCATAGTCACCGGCATCGTACCAACCACCGCGAACATCCAGGGTATAATCACATTTGAGACCAGGAACGCAGGCCACTTTTTCGTCACTCAGGTGTCCGGCGGGGCGCGACCAGGTCGAGCTTACGTAGGGCATTGTGAGTGGTATGCCACTGCGGTTATGATAAAAATACTTTAAAGCTTGCTGAGGCAAGGCACCATAGACGGATGGATCTATCTTGAACGGAAAGCTGGCGCGGCCGTCAGCTTTGAGTCGATAGCCAGTTCCCGACTCTCGGAACGCGCTAAAGTCAACGCGATGCAGCTTTTCTCCGGAAGCCTTGTCCAAGCCTTGAGGCAGAGAGACGCCCTGCCAGATGACTTCTCCATTGACATCAATCAGCTCTACCTCCAGGGGCTGAGGGGCCCTCGAGCGAAGAATCGCGACTTTCGGCCCATTCGGCAGGTAGCCATTTTGATTGACGTGAATTTGCGGCGCATGGGAGCTCTCTGCCCAGCGTAAGCCACCAGGCTGGGCGGTGCAGGCTATCAAGCACGCAATCAGGAGCCCGACGCTCAGTAGTCGATAGCGAGAGGGGCGGCTTTCTCCGTCGTCATAGAAAGCTTTGCCGTAATTGGGCGACTTCCTCACCGGTGGCAGAGTCCTAGAGCTTGAGCACGCTGGAAGAAGAGGCATTCTCCATCGATAGTTCGATCAGAATCGATCGTCCATGATTCAAGATCCCCCTGAACCAAACTCACAGTCGACGTAGGCGGTGAAGACTCGAGACGGCGACCCACGATAAGTCATCACTTGAGCCTTTTGCTTCGGTTCCAAGCTTCGTCGGTGGACTTGTGGGTTAATGTTGGTCGATATCTTACAAATGACGCTTTTCGAGCAATTATTCGTGAGTCGGACGATATGATCGAAGCCCGTCGAGTAACGCACTTCTTTTTTCCAGTCGACGCACTCTTTCGCAGCCTTCGGCTTCGGGCGGGGCTTCTGCTGATCGTCTTGTTTGCTCTGAGCCACGGAAAAGAGGGCAGGATTATTGCCGTCGACCAGAGCCTCGCTGTGGTTGGTGACGGACTGGCTGTGTAGATCTCTCGTTGCAGGCGAGGCCGTGCTCGGTAGGAGCAGCATAACAATTACCAAGGACAACACAGGTCTGATGGGTGCCTTGCCTTGTTGGTTTGCTTTTCGAAACTGCAGGCTGCGGAAGAATGAGAGGAAAAACGTGGGCTGCATCTGCTTGCCTATTTTACACGGGGAGCCGAACGACTTTTCCGCGAGGGGGAACGGGATCGACAGGGGGTAAGCCGAGCACATGACGTTCGATCAGAGGGAGGGCGTGTAGAGCTGTACCCTCCACGTGCAGCTCGGAAAATGGTTGATGAAAGTACAGGACCAACACGTAAATCCCGGCAAAACTCCGCGCGAAATAGCTGAGGCCTTCTTCTTGAGAAAGCTTTCTTAAGCTTGATTCTGTTGAGGAGTGTTTTCCTGTCCAGGCTCGGACCTCGGCCAAGACGCGAGCCCTTAAAAGGTAGGCCTTACGAGCGCGAATCGGGTGTGAGGCCAAGCGGTTCACCAAGCGTTCTGCCCGACTTTGCGATTCGCCTTTGAGGCCGTCGAGCGCACCACTGCGGTCGCCCTCGACTAAACCACTGATGACCGCGAGATCGAGTCCTAACTTCTTGGCTTCGGCGGAGATCTCAGCAACTTGCAAAAGAGTGTCGACGTCTTCGTCGCTGCGGCGAGCTTCTGAGGCTCCCCAGATAACGGGCGAATGCAGGTCAATCACCATTGCCCCGGTGGCGCCAGTGCGTCCGGAGAGGGCGCTTAATTCGTCATCGAGGCGCCGCTGGGCGAGGTGTACTTCGCCATCGTCTCTGGTCCGAGGCGGGGTAATTTTAGTCTCGAAAAAAGAGCTGCCCAATTGTCGTAGGCGGATCAATGCTTCCCGGGGGGCTTTCTCATTGGGCTCGAAGATTGCGACCAGGCGAAAGCCATTGGGCATCTCGATGGAGAGGATATGTGCCGCATCTGGCGCTTGTCCGCCTAATTCTAAGCGGGCATCTCGGCAGCCGAGTTCGCGTTGCACTAGGTCGAGGACTCGTTGAATGGCTTTCAAGTTCACAGGGTAGCCTAGCCGCAAGAGGGTTCTGCGCAAAAGCCGCAGGCTATCGACTTATTTTTTCCGCCATTTCGCCTCCGCTGCTTCAGTGGCGCTGGCCTTGGCGAGCTCGAGGAGCAAGAAGTTAGAGAGCAGCAGTCGTTTGGTCTCTCAGGGCTGGGCCGCAGGCAGGCTGAGTGGTGGGGGAGGATCCTCCGGCGCCTCGACCGCCGGCGGAAGTAACCGCGGGGGGAAGGTGAGGTCTCTCGAACCCGGCGGCGGCCCTCCGCGTCGCGGGATTTTATAGACCTTTTTGG
>JAKVCH010000443.1 GCA_022447485.1 Polyangiaceae bacterium
TCTCCTTGCTATTTACGGCGATAACTTGGAAAAGTTGGACGAAGAGATTCAAGACACTCAAGAAATCGAGCAGAGACTGACCGCAGCAGCCGAGCAGCGAAAACAGCTCACTCAACTCTAAGCCTCGCTCGTGGGCAAGCAGATGAAAAAGCACCCTGATTTACTCGCGAACTCTCGGATGAGTTGTCGGGACTTTTCAAAAAGAAGATACGCTCAAGCTTTCCGATACTTCTGTCCTATCGCTGCGCTGAGCTGGCTGACCTTTACTTCACCGACGGCCTACGCTGGAAATGATGAGGGTATACCGGTGGGTTCTGAAGCCTCCCTGGTGGCAGCCGCCGTCACCGCAACCACGGCCGACGGCAGCGCCGGTTATTATAACCCGGCCGGCCTCGCCCATATGCAGCGCAATACTCTGGACGTAACCGCCGATGTCTATGGTTTTCGCCTCGTCAGCTCGGAAGGCGCGCTCAGCCACAGCACAGGCAGCGCCGCCGCCAATGGTGTCGATTGGGTGTTAATCCCGAGCGCCGCAACCTATACGCGCCGCTTTGGAAAGGTCGTTGGCAGCTTCGGTATTTTCGTTCCGAAAACAACAGACGTCCTTTTGCGCACCACTCTCTACATTGAAAATGGCCCGACGTGGATCGCTACCCAGCGCGAAGAAGCGACTGATACCTTCTACACGCTCAGCGCGGCATGGCATCTATCACCAACAGTGCGTTTTGGGTTCTCCGCCATGGGCGTGTACACAGCGGAAGTCACGAGCGTACAATTTTCCGGCGGTCAAGAAGGAGCCAATAACGAATTTATCTCTCTTTCAGATCTAAGCAACACCTCAGAATATGGCTTAGCTTTCATGGCGGGGATCCAGGTCGACCTCAAGCATGATCTCACCTTTGGAGCCAGCGTTCGCTCGCCCTCGCTCAGCCTCTACCGCATCAGTCAAACCACCACTATCAGCTCGACAGCGCTCGTCGATGCAGGCAATCTCACAAGTAATTATGACCAAGAGGACTCCAGCGAAAAGGGGTTTGTTGCCGACGTTGCCACGCCACCCAAATTTCGCTTCGGCTTGGCATGGCAAAAAGAACCCTGGTCTGTGATGCTCGATGCCGACGCCACCCCTTCCCTCGATCGCTCATTTCTATCCCCTCGCAATTGGCTGATCAACTTCAAGTTAGGGGCGAAATATCGTCTTTCTCAAACTTTCTCCTTAGGCGGGGGGCTGTTCTCTGACAGAAGCGCCAGCGTTGACCGCCCCGTGAACTTTTACGGACTCACCCTGGGGGCGCTCTATCGCCATGAGTTGGAGCACGATTCAAAGTCACCCGTGACCTTCGGCACAACCGTGGCCGGCCGTTATGCCTATGGTTCTGGTACCGGCGCTGGAATTGAAGTGCCTAACCTTGACCCTCAAGAAGAAATTCTCGAGATTGACAGTAGAACAAGGATTCACGAGCTCAGTCTAGTACTCGGAGGCGCGGTTTACTTTTGAAAACTAAGAACTTCACCCCTGCAGATCCGGAGCGCCTCCGCGGTACTTTTGAACCGTCCTTTCGCCCCGAGCCTGCTTGGTATCCTCTGCTCGCCGCTCGAGTGCTCCAACCAAATATTTGGCAACGGCTTCTGCGGAAGGTCCTTCATCGCCAGGTCGACTCGAAGCTCGTCTCCATCGTTTTCTACGATCGCCCCATCGTTGTCTGGCGCGATCAGAATGGCGCCGTCCGCGCCGCGTTTGACCGCTGTCCTCATCGCAGCATGCCCGTCTCACTCGGCGAACGCACCCCCGAGGGGGGATTGCGCTGCCCCTACCACGGCTGGGAGTTTACGGCGGCAGGCGATGTGGCAAGAATCCCCTGCCTCGTCGGTGAATCATCTGCGAATATCAGTCTGACGATGATCCCGGCTATCGAGCAGAGCGACATGATTTGGCTCAACTTCGGTAGTACTCTCTCTAGACCACCAGCATATTCAGGCGCTCACCCCGAGAGCCAACGAATCATCCGCCAGGTGGTTGCCCAAGGTGACTTATTATCGACAGCAGAAAATGCCCTCGATATTCCGCATACGGCAGTAGTTCACCGGGGTCTTTTCCGCAGCGGTAAGAAGCATCCCATTGAAGCGATCTCAAGACGGACGCAGCGCGCCATTGAAATCGAATACGTCGGGGAGCCTGCACCTCGGGGCATCTTAGCACTACTTCTGGGAGCTAGGCGGTCTCCGCTACGTGTGGAGCATTGGGATCGCTTCTTATTGCCCACGACGATTGAGGTCGAATACCGCTTAGGTCCTCGGCTTCAAATTCTCGTCCGCGCCTTTGCCTTGCCTATCGATCCAAGAAAAACACGGCTTCTGACTGAAATCTCCATTCATTCTCCCTTTCCCTTCGCCCTCCTTCGCTTGGTCCTCGAGCCCATCGCTCGGCTCATCTTTGCTCAGGACAACCGAATATTGAGTCGACAAGCCCAAAACAGGTCAAGTTTCGGCCCTCAGCCCGAATACTCCACCAAAATTGATCTCATGGGCTCAGAACTACGGCGACTGCTCAAACGCGGCCTTCGAGCCGACCAGGATTCCGCTCTTAACAAAACAGAGGAGGCCCAAGAGCAAAGAACCAAAATGGAGATCTAGAGAAGTCGTCAGCGCAATTCAGCTCAGTTTGGTTCCGCAACAAGGTTGATAGAGAAAAATACCAATATTTTCATAGACCTTGAAGATTCAGGCGACCTGTCTTTTCTCCTTGCCCCAGCAACGCTTTGCACCTACCCATGGCCAGCCGGAATTCAAAAGCCATGTCGAAACCCACCCAAGCGACGAATGTGATTCTCGCGGCCCTACTCCTGGCCGTTACTGGAGCTTTTCTCTACTGGGGAATCGACTACACCCGCGGTAACAGCGTTCCTCTGTTTGTACTCGCGGGACTCTTTGGCCTCTTCATGGCATTCAATATTGGCGGCAACGATGTCGCCAATTCTTTTGGTACGAGTGTTGGCGCCGGAACGCTGAATATCAAGCAAGCCTTGGTGATCGCAGCAATCTTTGAGGTGAGCGGCGCGATGATTGCTGGCGGCGAAGTCACTTCGACTATACGCAAAGGGATCGTCGATCTCTCAACCGTAGCTCTCAGTATTCATCAATTCGTCTACATCATGATGGCAGCTTTGCTCTCCGCTGCTCTTTGGCTTCTCTACGCCAGCCGGCGAGGCTACCCGGTGTCGACCACCCACTCGATCATTGGAGGAATTGTTGGAGCTTCACTCACAGCTGGTGCAATTTATGGTGGTGGCTCCGATGCATTGGCAATGGTCAAATGGCAGAAGATTGGTCTAATTGCGGCTTCTTGGATCATTTCACCTCTGATGGGCGGAGTCTTTGCCTACGCCCTCTACCTCATCATCAAGAGGAATATTCTCGCCTACAAT
>JAKVCH010000444.1 GCA_022447485.1 Polyangiaceae bacterium
CATCTCCCGCAACAATACCATCACCGCAGACGGTTGCGCAGCTTGAAGTCTGATGAAGAAACCCTTTCACCGTCAGATTAAAGTTAGAATTTGCCGGACGTCTCTCTGCATGGAAAAGGGCCACTTCATAAACATCGCCAGGCACCAACCCGCGCTCATGACAACTCGTGCTACCCTCATAAGTTTCGCATATCTGAGAGCCATTTAACTCAGTAATCCCTGTGATCTCTTGATGCAGTCCACCTAAATCAAGGGCTAAATGACCACCGATAAACACCCATACATCATCATCTCCCGAGAACTGAAGACGCTCGCCCCCTTGATAGGTAAACCAGGCACGCAGCTCAGTGGTAAAGCCAAAATTATGACCGTACACATGGGCTTCCTCTGCCTGGGCAACTAAACCGAGACCATCGAGCGGGAAGAGTTGATCCGGCGTGAAGGAGTAGGAGTCATCGGGCTGCCTTGTCAGCAGCATCGTGGTCTGCAGCAAGAAATTGACTCCAGGCGTCGAGCGATACCATTGGTCAAAATTCTCTCGACTCGTACTTTGGCTCCCATGAGGGCAAGGGCCAATCTCGTTCCCTCGTTCGCAGATCCCCGTGTAGGTCGGCAAACCATCAAGAGCACTCAAGCGCGGCAGCACCATGCCTGCTGTGCGACTGCGCCCTGCAAATGAGTCAAAGTCGGGGTGTTTGGCGAAGCCATTGAGGGGCAACGAGTTCATATCACGATAGAGAACAGGTACCTCCCAAGTAGGAGGCAACTCCCGTGTAACGACTTCACATTCGAACCCCTCCTCGACTTCACATTGCGGACTGCAACCATCGTCGGAACGACTGTTGCCATCGTCGCATTCCTCAATATCCGCGGGCAAAATCATGCCATCACCGCAATTCGAAGAACACGGCCCGCCCTCCTCAGGACAGGAAGGCTCGGGTTGACAGTCCGTACTACAGCCATCCCACGGCGACGTATTCCCATCATCGCAAACTTCCGTCCCCTCTTTGACACCATCGCCACAAACAGTCTCTCGGCACTGGCTGGGACTCCCTTCGCAATGATAACCCTCTTGTAAAGAGCAATCAGCAGCACAGCCAATTTCAATATTGGCCCCAGGATCACATTCCTCTGCGCCAGCCAGATAGCCGTCACCACACTCGGTTGCCTGACACCCCAAACCATGGACCGCGCAAGTCCAGCCCGGTTCAACCTCTGAACAATCCGCCGAACAGCCATCCCCTGAGCGCTGATTACCATCATCGCAAATTTCTTGATCTTGCACTGCTCGGTCGCCACAGAGCACCACATAGGAACAAGGTCCGCCCGCTGCTGGACAATCGTGAAATGCTTCGCGCTGACAGACTTCAGTACAACCATCACCCGGCAAGAGATTCCCATCATCACAGTCTTCTCTTCCAACTCGTAGGGCATCACCACAACGAGCAGCCCGACAGGCTTCGCCCTCGGGACAATGCCAACCTAATTCAACTTCACACAGAGGAGAGCAGCCATCTCCTTCTCGTTGCCCGCCATCATCACACTCTTCTTCGGGGGAACTTCGTACGCCATCTCCGCAAATCACTGGAGGGGTCTCAATTTGAGCTAGACAATCACCACGACAGGAGTCGTCCATCGTCACCAACTCTTCCAGACCCTCTAATTCGGTGACGGGGATATCGATCCCAACTTCTGGCTCCAATGCCGGCGGTTCCGAGCTCGTCCGTTCGATCGGCTGAATCGGCTCGGTTCCAAACTCAGGCAGACTCTCGCAAGCCGGCAAAACAAGGCACGCAAGAACCAGATACAACCCAGATCGCTGAGTTGCTTTTATTGAAATCCGCTTATTCCAGGCAAGACCGTAGCTGCTGCAGAAGAAACACTTCATTGCTCCACAAAAAAAGCGGAACGGTCAGCCCACGCCCAGCGAAAGCAGCGCCTCAAAATGAAATAGTGTCTCAAATCGAGATGCTCAATTCTCGATTCACGAACTCAACTTGAAACACCTACTCGGCGGCAGCGGAAATATCCTGAAGAGCAGAAAAGCGACTCAAAGCCCAAAGCGGAAATACCTTCAGGTAATTATCATAATGAATGGCACAAGTTTTATTGAAAACTCCTGCAATATTCTCATCAGGAAAATCACCCCCAGGCAGCTGACGATCGACTAAGAACTGAATACCCCGTCGCACGGAGGAGAGCGACGCTCCACCGCATTCCAATAAACCAAGGACCGCCCAAGCGGTCATGACTGCCTGGCTCTCAGTTTGCTGGTTGTAGCTCCTTGTCTCGCAATTCCCCACCGATTCACCCCAACCGCCATCGGCTCTTTGGGTGTCTTCAAGAAAAGCCCGGGCTTTCAGCAAGGCTGGCTCAGAATCACGCGCACCGCCAGCCTTCAACCCGCAGATGCCGAACCACGTGCCGTAGGTAAAACAAACGCCCCAAGAACCTTCAAAAGCTCCCGAGCTTAGTTGGGCTTTCCTCAGAAAACTCATCCCTCGATGAATGGCCCAAAACATTTTCTCAGGGACTAAGTGAGGATAGCGCTGTCCGAACGCCTGAAGGGCCTGAATCGAAGCGCTCGTGCATTCCACATAGGAATAGTCGACCATGATATCGCGAAAACAATCAGACGGGTTCAAGAGCTCCAAAAGCCGTGAGCCGCGGGTCAGTTCATAGGTCGCCCAACCACCGTCCTTATTCTGCAAGGAGAGCAAGAGCTCAACTCCTTCGAGTAAGCGCTCCACGTCGATCGGCTCTTCCACGACTTCCTCATTCAGAAGCGAAGCCTTAATGCCCTCTGCTGTACAATCACTGATCGGCCAGCCATGAGGGCGATCAGAAAATGGCCACCCGCCCTTCGAAGGGTGGCGAAACGCGCTCTCAGCGTCACAGACATCCTCGCGCACTTGATTCTGATCAATAAAGCCGTGAGCTTGACGCAGAAGCGGCAGAGTCAGTTCGCGAATTTCTCCGGGCTTATCTCCCAAAGACTGCAAAGCGGCACGTGCTTGAAATACGCCTTGTACCGCAAAAGCAGTATCCCAAAGGCGAGAAGAATTATAGCCCTGCATCTTGATGCCATCGTCGGCCTGGTAAAGATAATCGCGCATTCTAGCGCGATGGGCCTGTAACTCTGGCCCCTCAGGATCATGTAAATACCAGACAAGGGTATTCAGCATTTTATTGATCGGCCCGATGCAAATATAATTCGTATTGCGATCTTCTCGGTCGATCTGATGCAAAACAAAATCGAGGGCTTTCTTGCGTAGAGCCGGGGAAGAGGCCGCTTCCGCAAGGTTGAGTAATCTTTGGGCGGAGCGCGAAATCAGCGTCTGGGGTGCCAAGTTATCGGAATCAGCAACTCGATTCCGTGCTCCAACCCAATCCTGATCCTCGTAGCGCCCCTGATACAAT
>JAKVCH010000445.1 GCA_022447485.1 Polyangiaceae bacterium
CACGTTGAAGAATGCAATGCACAATGATGTATTATTTCCTCAACGCCGACATGCATCCAGATTTCAGCATTTTTCCCATCACATCTGGCATGAAATGCATACCCCTCAGATGGCAAAGGCACGCCGCCATTGTTACCTCGAGGCGTCGCACATCATAACAGCAAATCTTGAGAGTGGTTTTATTTCGGTCGAAGAACGAACTAATTAAGGGCCTGAATGCACGAATAAGTGTAGGCGACACGAACCAACAATTGGATAGGAAAAGACAAACGCTGCGAGATCAGAAAGGTTGCGACCGCCATACAACTGTAGAGCAGCGATTCGCGCTAGCGGTCCTTAACCGTCAATGCTCAAAAGCTTCGCCGGCGACACCTGCAGGTTTCGTCGCCGCTGGCTCTCAACCCAACCCAGAGAAATGGAGCATCAATCGCCGGAAGGGCAAAAATGAGCCTGCTTCACCCAGCGCTTTTCTTTGGGTGGAGAATTTCTTAGACCTCCAAGAAGATAAGTGAAGAAATTCAAGCCATGGCAAACTCTCTGACCCCTCCTGCTTTCACCCCGGCCGATACCCTGATTTGCGTGGCTCTCGAAGATGAACTGCCTCGTGAGCTGCTCCCAGACTGGCAGGTCGTTTATACGGGCGTCGGAAAAATCAACGCCACTCAAGCAATCGCCGAGGCTTGGCCGAAACATCGGCCGAGGGTTATCTTGAATTTCGGCACGGCTGGGGCAACCGCGCCTCGTATTCGCGGGCTAGTTCGCGTCACAGAATTTGCGCAGCGAGACATGGATGTCCGCGGGCTCGGCTTTGCCTTGGGCGAGACTCCTTTTGAAGACTTGGGAACCATTCAGTTTGGTGAGGGAGGTCTGTCTTGCGGCACGGGCGATCAATTCGTCATGAGCCCCCCTGAACTCCGCACCGATCTCGTCGATATGGAGAGCTATGCCCTTGCGAAATATGCACGCTCCAAGGAAGTCGACTTCATCTGTTATAAATATGTATCTGATCGCGCCGACGACAATGCCGCCAACGACTGGAGCACTCAAGTAAAAAAAGGCGCCCGCGCGTTTCTTGACAACGTCATCATGAAGCAACCGGCAGCTTCTTATTGATGAACAAACGGCACACAACGCAAAGCAGAGCAAAGCATCAAAACGCTAATTCAGCTGGATCATTTGCGCTCAGGCACCCTGAAGAGAATCGAGCAATCAGGGAGGCGCGTGCTACGCGAAAAAAGAACAAAGCTTCCCTCAATTGATCACCCTTCTATCAACTTGCTGGGCCAATTGACTGTGTCATAGTCGTTGAATGGTAAAACGGAGGACTCGTTGGATGTTAGTCATTGGCGGAATTGTTGCAGTAGTCGTGGTGGCCCTGGGAGGCCTGGCCTGGCGATCATCTTCCGGGCTCGAAGAGCCCGCCTATACGGTGGTGGAGCGGGCCAAGGATTATGAGATTCGGGAGTACCCGCCCTACCTCGTTGCTGAGACGATTGTGACAGGCGACCAACGCAGCGCAGGTCGCGAAGCTTTTCGACGGCTCGCGGGCTACATTTTTGGAAAGAACACCAAGGCGCAAAAAATGGCGATGACGGCCCCTGTCACTTCTGAAGAAGGCGGATCCGAGAAAATGGCCATGACTACTCCCGTGACTTCCGAGAAAATGGCGATGACCGCTCCGGTGACTTCCGAGAGCGCAGAGGATGGCAAATATCGCTACCAATTCGTCATGGAGAGCAAATATACCTTGCAAAGCCTCCCCAAGCCCGATGACTCTCGCGTGACTCTGAAAGAAGTCCCAGGACAACGTGTGGCTGTGCGCCGCTTCTCAGGCTCCTGGTCGGAGGAGCACTTTTTATCCGAGGTCGCTGACTTGAGAGAAGCCTTGGCCCGCGACGGTCTCCAGGCGCAAGGAAACTTTCGCTCAGCTCGTTATAATGCTCCCTTTACCCCTGGCTTTCTTCGGCGCAACGAAGTCATGTTTACGCTAGCGCCCTCAAAATAAGCATGAGGGCGCCACGCTAGCTTTCGAGGGCGCCTGTCCAGCCCTCGAGCTTGCGCCCCATGAAGCGAATGCGGCGACCGATATCTTGAAAAATCGCGTAGATTGCCGGCACCAAGAGAAGCATAAAAAAGGTCGCTACGAGCACGCCGAAGCCAAGGGAAATCGCCATAGGAATCAAATAGCGAGCCTGCACGCTGGTCTCGAAAATCATGGGCACCAGCCCAAAGAAGGTCGTCAAACTTGTGAGCACAATTGGGCGAAAGCGCCGCAGCCCCCCAGCCAAGAGTGCCTCCAACTCGCTCATCCCCTGCTTACGGAACTCGTTGACTGCAACGATCAAAATCAGCGAATCGTTCACCACAACACCCGAGAGAGCCACGACTCCCATCAGGCTCATCAAGCTGAGGTCATAGCCCAAGAAAACATGACCGACGACAGCGCCTACCAGACCAAAAGGAATCACCGTCATGATGATCAAAGGCTGGAAATAGCTACGGAACACCACGGCCAAAAGCGCGTAAATACCGAGGAGAGCGAGAACAAAACCGCGACCCAAGGCTCCCAGAGAATTGGCCTGTTCTTTTTGCTCGCCACCGAGAGACCAACGGAGCCCAGGGTAACGCCCCATCAGCGCCGGAATTTGCTTTTCGACAAGAGAAGCCACGACTTCGTTGGCATTGGCACCTTTGCCGTCCACGTCAGCCGTGACGTTCACAATCCGACTCGACTCACGCCTTTTGATTTGGGTGTAGGACTGCCCTCTTTTTACGTCGACGGCCTCGAGAAGAGGAATTTCTCCACCGTCGGGAGTGCGCAAGAGCAGGGCCTCGTAATCGTATTCACTCCGGCGTTGATCGTCGGGCAGGCGAACATAGACTCTCAATTCATCCCGGCCGCGCTGCTGACGCACTGCCTCAACGCCATAAAATGCACTGCGCAATTGTCGGGCTAATTCTGCCTCCGTGAGCCCCAAGGCCCGAGCCGAGGACTTCAAGCTCATATCGAGCTGTTCTTTGCCCGGAGAAAACCCGCTATCGATCGCATAGACGCCCTGATATGCACTGAGACTTTCGGCCAAGTCAGCGGCTGCTGCCTCCAACATTTCTAGGTCGCGGTGCTCCAGCTCAATATCGATAGGCGCTCCCACGCCCGGCCCCATATCAAACGAAAACTTCAGCGACTCGACGCCAGGGATTGGCCCGATCTCTCGACGCCAAATATTGGATAAATCTCGGGACCCAAAAGGTCGGTCGTCGCTGGGCACCAGGTAAAGAGCTACCTCACCAACGTGTCCCCCCTTCAGCCCCGCCCCGGGGCCACTCATGGCGCCCTGGAGACTCCCTCGATCGCCCAGCTGGGAAAACAAGCCACGCACATAGTCTTGTCCGTCCGTTCCCGGGCTGGACTCATCGACC